>JBFWQN010000121.1:0-11408 GCA_050249405.1 Hyphomicrobiaceae bacterium
GGTGGCTCGTCGGGCACCCACGGCGAGAAGCTCCACGCTGCTGCCAACCTCGGCGCCACCGAGGCCATCACGATCGGCGACGCCGGAACCCCGCTCACACCCTCCTACGCCGCAGGGGCAACGTCCTTCGGCGCTCACCTCGTTCTGCCTGGGGGCGCTGGTGCCAGTGCTGGGATTGGTGCCGGCGCTGGCGTCCTCGTGAGCGGCGTCGGCACGCTCCCGACTGACGCCACCGGAGCTGATTGGTCGGTGAGGGGCATGTACGGCCACCGCGGCTACCGTCTGTCCGGCACAGTCGGGCAAGCCGGCGATGGCGCGTCGACACCTCTCGGCGTTGGCGGTCGCGGCGCGACGGCTGGCGGCACTGGCCAGACAGGCACGGGCTACGGCTCGGGCGCGGGTGGCGCCTGCGCGAATGACGCAACCACGCGAACGGGCGGCACTGGCCGGCCGGGCGTCCTCTTCGTGGAAGAGTTCTACATCTGACGGGAGACGATCATGGGATGGGGGCCGCTTGGTCCGCGGGCTGCAACTGTGCGGCCCGCGGCCGACACGGACAGCTATGCTGAAGCCGAGACGTGGTTCAGGGATTGCTCGGCGCCGGGCGCGCGTGATGGCACTGTGCCGACGTCGAGTTGGTTCAACTGGCTGATCGGCAATCTTCGCTTCGCCTCGGCGCAAGCGGCGATCGACGTGCCGAACGATCAAACGATCGACGAGCATCTCTGGAATATCATCCAGAACGCCATCACGCAGCGCATCGGGCTGACCGAGAGCTTCGTGCCGGTGCCGGCTCAAATCCGCATCTTCACGTCGAATGGCACATGGACGAAGCCCGAGGGCTTGTCTCACGTGCGCTTGCAGATGTGGGGCGGCGGCGGCTCCGGCGGCAGCAATGACGATACGCCGTTCGGCGGCGGTGGCGGCAACGCTGGCCACGTCTACGGCTACGTCACGGCCGACCAGCTTCCGGCCTCGATCGCCTACATCGTGGGGGCGGGTGGAGCTTCCAACCCGGCTGATGAGCAGACAGCCGGCGCGCTCGGCGGCGACACGACCTTCAACGGTCTCGTGGCTAAAGGCGGCGGCGGTGGCGGTGCCGGCGGCGGCGCTGGCGTCGGCGGCACCTTCGGCGAGGGCGGCCTGTTCACGATCCCGACGGACTTCCAGGCCCGCGTCATCGGTATTCAGGGCGTCCGCGGATACCCGGGCAATCCCTACAACGGCATCGTCACGCCGTCACAAGTCGGCCTGTACGGGCGCGGCGGAAGCGGCGGCAACACGTCGGTTGCGTCGGTGCCGGGCTCGAATGGCCTCATCCTGATCGAAGAGTTCGCAGCCTGATACTCCTGGGGGGAGTGATGATCCACGACGATGCCATCGATCTGATCCAATACTTCGAGGGCTGCTTCAACGAGGCCTATGCCTGCCCGGCGCACACCTCGCAGGGCGGCAAGTGGCCGTATCTCACGATCGGCTACGGCCACAGCGGGCCCGACGTCCGGCCGGGAATGCGCGTCACAACTGCGCAGGCGCGCGAGATGCTCGCCCGCGACCTTTCGAGCGTCGAGGATTACGTCTCGCGAAAGGTCCGCATCGCGCTCTCGCCGGTGCAGATGGGCGCGGTGTGCGCGCTTGCCTTCAACGTCAAGCCGGGCCTCTTCGACAAGTCGCAGGCCCTGGTGCAGCTCAACGCCGGCAACTTCGGCGCCTTCTCGATCAAGGGCGCGATGCGTCATGATCTGGCGGGGCTCACCGGCATGTCTCTCGAGTGGGCCGAGTTCCGCAATCGCACTCTGGCCAATGGCAAGCTCGAAGTGCTCAACGGCCTCGTGAAGCGCCGGTGCTGCGAGCTCCAGCTCTTTCATTTCGGAAGCTGGGCGCCACCCGACGAGGATCGCATGCCTCAGATGGTGGCGGCCCTTCCCCAGCGAGAGCCGGAGGTGTGGCGGCCGGGCATGCGCAACGAGCAGGTGGTCGACCTGCACATGGCTCTCGAAGTCGCCGGGTTCCCGACGACGTGCAATGACGCCTACACCTGGGTCACGGCCGAGGCGATCAAGGCGTTCCAAACGTCTCACGGCATCGAGCCGACTGGCATCTACGATGCGCAGACGGCTCAGGTGCTGTCGGCGGCGATCCAGTCGCGCACGGCCGCATCCTGATGACCGGCGACGAGATTGCCGACGTGATCGAGGGCGCTATTGCCGGGGCCAGGCAAGGCGCCATCCCGATCACGGGCATCATCGAGGGGGCTCTGTCGGCGCTTCCTCGACTTCCGGCCGCTCTCGATGTGGCACTGCCGATTATCCGCAAGGTGATCCTGCCGGCCGTCGAGAACATCCTCACAACCCGCGAGTACGTCGATCTCGAGGTGAGCCTCGCCGCTCTCGAGGCGGTGCGCGCCGACCTTGCGGCGGCTGCGGCTCTCGCCCGCGTCGGCGTCCAGGCGATGACCGACGAGCAAGTCGACGAGTACCTCACCGCGAACGATCTCTTCAGGAAGGACGCATGACATGCGCACCATTATCGCAATCGGGCTCGCCGTTATCTTGGCCGGATGCGCGGCCGACGCTGCGAAGCTCCCTGTGCCGGGCGCGCGCCCTAACGCGACGGCATCGCCAGCAGCCCCGACCGCCGCTCAGCCACCCGCTCCCACCGCTGCGCAGCTCGCCGAGGCTCGAGCTGCCAGCCAAGCTGCAACGTGCTCGTGGATCAAGGCCGCCGGCATTCCCGACGTGAAGCCGCATCTGATCGACACGAGCCGCACGAAGCGGGCGATTGCCGAGATGCAGGCGGCGGCCCGGGTGACGTGCCCCGAGCTGGCCGCCAAGCCGGCTGCCGATCCTGCGCCGACGAAGACCAAGGCGGAGCCTGCGAAGACGGCGGTTGTGAAGCCGCTCCCGTCGGAGATGCCCACGCCGATAGCATTCCCCTCGCGCCCGTCGATCAATGTGCCGATGCCGGGGCAAGGAGGGGGTGCCAGCGGCTTGGAAGCGGTGAAGCGGTAGGCATGCCGCCTGAAACGAAAACGGCCGCCAGTGATGATCTGGCGGCCGTTGGTGCGATTACTGAGAAGTGGACACGTGGCGCTTGCCGGTCTGGTGGTGCATGTAGCGATCGCCTTTGTTCGGGTCGGCACCACTCAGGACGTGTGCTGGCACGTCGCCCTCGGCAGCCATGCGGGCAATGGCCCCGGCGACGTCAACCAGTTCTTTTGTTAGCTGCACACGGTTGTCGCCAGCGTGTGGCGCATCGGGGTTGTGACTGTCGTATCCATGTCGAAGTATTTTTCCAATGGCCTGCAACGCCTCACCCATTTCTTCGACCAGATACGCCAATCTCTCGGCCTCGGCAGGCGTCAATCTGTTGAAGTGTTCCATGTCCGCTATGTCCTCTTAGCGATCTTCCAATCCCTCGCCACATGACCGTCCCCACCGTCGCGTGGCGAGGTGAAGGCCCGGCCGGCAGCGTCATCCCCCCGCGCTCGCCGGCCGGGCGAGAGGAAGCGCATCGAGCGCGAGACGCAATGCCGTCTCCAGATCGTTGTGCTCGACGGACACGAGCGGCTCTGGCTTGGTGGTTCCGTCGTCGCGGCCGGCGAAGATCATGACGCCGTAAAGTGGCTCCGATCGGCTCACCCTCCCGCACCCGATCGTGAAGTGTCGGAAGTCTATTCCCCGTCGGAAGTCGATCAGCGCATCGGCGAGAGCCTTCGTCATTCGTCGATCTCCATATCGGTCACGTTGGCCGCGAGCTTCGTCTCGATGCCAGCGAGCACCCTGTCCGTCTCCGTGCGATCGAGCCCCGGAGCCACGGTCACTACTTGCCGCTCCCATTCCACCGGCAAAAGCAGCGGAACTATATCGCTGCCGCGCGGCACCACGCTGCGCCAGACCCGCTCGATAATCTCCCCCGTCGTCATCGTTCCCTCCTATTGGCGTTCCTCGAGCACCGGGAGTTCCTCGCCGGCCTCGGACCTCAGCGCGGCGATCATCTGATCGACGATCGCCTCGGCGTCTCGGCCATCGGCGATCATCTTCGCGACGTGCTTGATCAATTCCAGGCGGTCCACCCAAACCTCGGCGTGCAGCACTGACTGGTACGTCCGCATCCTGTCGCGATGCGACAGCGCGTTCTCCTTGGTGATGGGCAGCGTGTCGAGCCATTCGCCGTCGCGATAGGTGGCGCGGACGAAATGCACCCTGCCCGCTTCTTGCGCGCTCATGGGCAAATCCCGCAGACCGGGCATTCCTCGCCGTCCTCCGGCGTCAGCGCGGCGATCATCTCGTCAACGATCGTGGATGCGTTCTTTCCCTCGGCGATCAGTTTCGATACCAGTTTGATCAATTCCAGGCGGTCCATGTTGGCCATCCTCGGTTGCGATTACTTGGAGGCGGACGTGTGCAGTCGCGCCTCGCGGACGAGATCAACTCTCATTTTCACGTTCACGTGCCCCGTCAAACCCTCGACGTTGACGCCTGCAACCAGCTTCCGAACCAAGGCCCGAAGTTGTGAATTTTCTGCCTTCAGTCGCTGATGGCGGTCGCCAGCTTCGTGAAGTTGCTTCCATTGTTCTTCAGTTATCGTTCGCATTTGACCATGCCCTTTCTGCAAAATTGCCTCACGCGATCCGCCACGGCGAGCGTGTGCCGATCCCCACGAGAACCGTGTTGACGTGCGTCCCGACGTCGGCGAACGACCCGGCCGGGAGATCGACCATCCAGCCCTTCCGATCGGCCAGCAGCTTGCGGAAGGCGCCCGCCTTGCGTGTCTCGCGGAACTCGGTGCCGGCGCTCATGATCGACAGAAGCCACCCGCCCGGCTTCACAAACTCGAGCGCATGGGTGACGTGATCGATGTCGCGCTCCCGGTCGAAGGGCGGGTTCAT
Source organism: Hyphomicrobiaceae bacterium (assembly GCA_050249405.1). Taxonomy (GTDB): domain Bacteria; phylum Pseudomonadota; class Alphaproteobacteria; order Rhizobiales; family Hyphomicrobiaceae. The sequence goes on from JBFWQN010000121.1 coordinate 4,892, forward strand.
GATGACGCCATCGTAGAGCCCAAGCTCGGCCGGGTTCACCTTCAGGAAGTCGGCGGTAAGCACGCGGTTGAACGCGCCGCTGCGGCGGAGCTCGTCGGCGAGCTTCGGCTGCAGCTCGATCGCGTCGACCTGATCCGCGATCGTCTTCGTCTTGCGGATGCGCCTCTCGGCCTCGTCATCCCAGCGATCCTCCACCGTCACTTCCCGGCCGGCCGCCGCCAGGAGGGCCAGATTGCCGGTGCCGACCGAGGGCTCGAGGATGCGCCGCGGCTGCTCACTCCAGGGGATTTGCGCGACGATCTTGGCGGCCAACTCCCGCGGCGTCGGGTAGAAGCCGAAGGCGCGGGCGGGGGTGAGTGCCCGGCTCTGCAGCGGATCGTCCTCGGCCGTCTGGCCGTCGCCGATCACCTCGCCGTAGAAGGCCGCCAGCTCCTTATTCACCTTCCGCACGAGATCGTCGCGAGAGAACCACAGGTGAGCGTTGCCGTTCTGGAAGATGCGCACCTTGAAGTAGAGGCCGGCGTGCTCGCTCTGCCTGGGCTTCCATTGCCGTCTGCGCTCCTGATCGACTTGGTAGAGGAAGTCGCTTCGGGCGTGCCGAGGATCGGCGCCGTCGAGTATCTGGAAGGTCCGCTCGATGTCGCGGAACAGATCGGCCGTCCGGTCATAGGTGCGGATATGGCCGCTGTCGTCGGCGAGCCGGGTGATGATCACGCGGCTGCCCACCTTGAAGCCGTCGTGGCTCCTGAACCGCCGATCGAATTGTGAGAAGGCGTTGGCGATACCGCGGCGCCAGATCGTCTCGGCCTGCCCGGCGAAGTGGCCGATCGTCGCCTCGACGTTCTCCACCGTGAAGGGTGGCGGCCCCTTGGCGATCTCATCCTCGTCGATCACGTCTTGGCGGCCCCGTGGCCGGGCAGCGACGTAGCGCAGCTGACTGTCCAGCTCCTGCTTGGCCTGGGCGTCCATGAGCTGCCGCAGGCCGCACCGATCGACGACGTAGTGCCAGCAGCGCAGGGTGAGCAACTTGCGGGCGGTGCTCAGGTATTGCTCCCGGGGCGGCAACTCGACGGCCTTGTGGAAGGCGCTGACCTCGTGCGCATCCCGATCCGCGTGGAAGTGCGCCCCAGGTGTGACGGTCTCGATCGCGGCATAGGCCGCCTTGATGGCGGCGTCGGCGTCGGCGATCTTGTCGAAGGCCTGGACGTACAGATCGAAGGCTCGATCGTGCCCTTCGACGATGGTGGAGATATTCGGCAGGTGCGCCGGAAGCTGCATTCGGTTCCCCCTTTTCTCTGGATCAATCCCGCGCCTTCCGGCGCTTTTTGTCCCGCCCTTCCGTCAGCCGAACCACGATAGCGACGGCCAACAGAGAGGCGAGAAAGGTGCCGGCGACCACGGCGATATTCGCGGCCATGTCAAATCCCTCTGAGCACGTAGAGAAGCCCTGCGATTGCCAACGCGACGAACGCGACAGACGCTACCTCGGCCATTTCAGAAACGGGCCTCCGGGATTACCCAGCTCGCATAGTCATCGAGGCCGAAATCGCTGTCGTCATTGGCGAGGTTCCACAGCGATCGGCTCACGCGATCGGTCATCGTCCAGTCGAACTCTGGCCGGACCTCCCGAACGTATTTCTCCACGTCCTCGGGAGACATCTCAGCAATCCGATGCTGCTCAGTCCAAGAGGCATTCCGCCATAGGGCATCGGCAATCTCATGTGCACTTTGCATTTCCCTGTTCTCCATTTCCGGTTCTACTGAAAAGAGGACATCACGACTTCGTGGTCTTGAGATGCACGCCGACCTCGGCGCATTCCGCAATTAGTTTCTCGTCCGGCAGCGCCATCAGTCGCTGATACTCGGCTTCAATCCATGCGTTCTTGCGCTTCTCGGCACAGTCACACTTGCCATAGCCAGAGCCACATTCGATGCACTTCACAGTGGCCAATATCATCCTATCGAGTGGTGTCATGACGTCTGCTTTGTCCTCAAAGACGATCTGAGCGCTTCATTTTTCCCTCGCGCTCTCGTGTGGCCACCGTGGCTTTCGCCATGCGCGCCGCGAGGATGATCTTGTTTGCGGCTCCAATGGCTTCATTCAACGGCAAGGTTACAGCGCCGTCTCTCGTAGACAGCATGACGTGCGTTTCCGATGATCTGACCTCGTAGGACATTCACCATCTCCCTGTTTGAGCGCGTCGATCACGCCGCTTTTGCTTTGTCGTCTCCAGGCGGGAATAGGCCCGCATACGCTCCCGATGCCGGCTTTTCCGGTCCTTCATCGCGCACCCGCTGCACCGCTTCGGAGCCGCTCCCTGTTTCGGGACGTCGCGTCGGGCCCCGCAGTCGCAGATAATGAATGGCGCTCTCGCCATCGCTGATCTCCCCGTCCAGGCTCGCCCGCGGATCGCGACGCCGGGCAACTGAAAACGCTGAGTGGACGCGCATGAGAATGGCCACCTCCGCGATAATCATGCGGCGAGCCTCCTTTCGTCTCTCGGGGCGCAATCGAACCACGCGCGGCGAAGGGTGCGCATCACGGCCGCGTGGCCCAATTCGTTGACGCGAATACTCGTGGCTTTGAACTCGATACCGGCCGCGTAATCGAGAGCGGCCAGGGCTGCGATGACGTCTCGGCTCTTGTCGACGAGGGCGGGGCGGCAGTCGGCCACCTTGAGCACGGCACCGATGACATCCCAGCGCAGCGCCTTGAGTGAGCAGGGGCAGCACTCCTTCCCCCGCTGGTTGACCGCGAGCGCCTTTGGCGTCCAGCGGCCATCGTCTTTCAGAAGGCGCCCGGCCGCCTCCAGAAGCTCATACGTCGACATCGCGCGTGGCTCGGTATGTCGGGATTGGCGTCAGCGATCCCGAGCCCTGACGCACGAGAAGGAAAAGGCGCCCGCCCAATGTCAGACCATCGGGGAAAAAGTCGGGTGCATCTGTCCGAACCTCGCGCATACCCATGCCGAGGTAGCTCCCGTCCTCTTCCTCGAGCATGAGGAAGCGCTGCGGTAGAAGGTCCAGGCGGGGCTCCATGTCACGCCGCCTCCGCCAGATCGCCGGGGCCAAGATCGCCGCCCTGCGAGGGGCGATCGGCGACGCCAGACACCGTGGCTCCCGGGAATGCCTGGACAACCGCATGGACGGCCGAAAGATCGGCGCCGCCCTCGATCATCTCCAGCACCTTGTAGGCGTTACCGAGCCGGGCGAGCCCACCCTTCTCCTTGATGCGGGCCCACGCTTTCAGCATGGTCGCGACCTCTTGCGTGGTGGCGACGCCGCTCTTGATCATGGAGCGCAGAAGTTGGTAGCCGAGCAGCATGCCGCCGAGCTGAGCGGTCGCCGCGGCCGGCTGCATTTTCCCGCTCTCGATCCATTTCACGTAGACGTTGGCGCGCAGGCCGCACTCGCGACCGATCTCCTTCACGCAATCGTCGAGGCCGATCGCGTTGACGTCGACTTCCTTCGGGTTCCAAGTCGTCATCGTTCCCCCTTCAGTGCTTGGTGGCAGTGTTGTGGAGCCGCTCGAGCTCCAGGCAGACGTCGGCGATACGGCGCTCGGCATGAGCGGCGGATGCCAAGGCCCGCACCCGCTCATCACTGGCGGCGTCGGCTTCCTTCTCGAGTACGAGGTGGAGGTAGGCGGCATTGAAGATCGCTCGGAGCGCTTCGGTCTGCCGGTTGTCGCGATCGAACTTCGGTGGCTCCAGATGCAGCAGCGGGTGCTTGTGATCGGGCAAAAGAGAACGCAGTACGGCCCGCGAGTACGGCGTCTCGCTCATGGGTCGTTCCCTCACGTTGAAGTGGTCAGGGCGGGCGGCAGGCATTCGGAGGGTGCCTTCAGGGCCGGTTGCGACATCGGCCAGGGCCGCCGGCCCCGACATGATCATTTTGCGTGAAATGCAAATGAGGCGCAATCAAGAAATGGTGGCAAACGCAAATCGCGCTACACTGAACGCAACACCGTTCACGCGATAGTGGCGCCGGGGTGTGGAACGAAAAAGGGCCGCCCCGGTGACGGGCGACCCCTGCATTTTCAACGAGTTGGGTGGTAGCGGGAGGCGGACTTGAACCGCCGACCTGAGGATTATGAGACCTCCGCTCTAACCACCTGAGCTATCCCGCCACGAGCGCGTGCATATAGAGTCGCGGCCACGACGATGTCAAGGAAGCGTCCGTTGGCGCGGCCCCAGGCGGCGAAGGGTCGGCTCGCGCCGGCTGGCGGCTCGAGACGGCTCGCGAGGCCGCGACGCGCACATGCCTGTCGCAGGGTCTGGATTGCCGGTCCGCAGGCGCTCGCCTAATGTCCGCCGCTCTGGCCGCCGACCGGAGCACGACGTGAAGCTCAGCGACTTTCTACCCGGCCTTCTGAAGCCGTCTGCCGAGCCGGCAACTCCCGGGGAGCGCCCCCGTGCCGGTGCCACGTTCGCGGCGAGCCTCGCATTCGAGGGCGTCGAGCGGCGGTATGGCGACGCCATGGCGCTGCGCGGCGTGACGCTCGACGTGGAGCCGGGCGAGATCCTGTGCCTGCTCGGTCCCTCCGGTTGCGGCAAGACCACGCTTTTGCGCATCGCGTCGGGCATCGAGAAGCCGTCGGCGGGCCGCGTGCTGATCAGCGGTGTCGAGGTGGCGGGTCCCAGCCGGTTCGTGCCGCCCGAGCGGCGCCACGTGGGGCTGATGTTCCAGGATTTCGCGCTCTTTCCGCATCTCAGCATCCTCGACAACGTCGCTTTCGGCCTGCGCGCGCTGCCGCGCGACGACGCCCTGCGCGAGGCGCGCGCCGTGCTGGCGCGGGTCGGCATGCTCCGGCACGCGGATAAATATCCGCACATGCTCTCGGGCGGCGAGCAGCAGCGCGTGGCGCTCGCCCGCGCCATCGTTCCCAGGCCGGCGGTGATGCTGATGGACGAGCCGTTCTCCGGTCTCGACGTGCATCTGCGCGAGCGGCTGCAGGAGGAGACGACCGCACTCCTGCGCGAGACGAGAGCCACCTCGATCATCGTCACGCACGCGCCGGAGGAGGCGCTGCGCCTCGCCGACCGCATCGCCGTCATGCGCGCGGGGCGGCTCGTGCAGGTCGGCCGCGCCCGCGACCTCCACCGCAACCCCGCCGATCTGTTCGTCGCCCGGCTGTTCTCCGAGATCAACGAGGTGCCATGGACGGTGGCAGGCGGCGCGCTGAGGACGCCGGTCGGCACGTTCTACGTCCCCGAGATCGCGGAGGGTGAGCGCGCGGTGCTATGCCTGCGCCAGCGAGCCATCGAGATCACGGCGCCGGGAACCGGTCTCGCCGGGCGCATCGTGCGATCGAAACCGCTCGGCGATGCCGCGCTCGTCGATCTGGCGGTCGAGGGCTTCGAGGGGCAGTTGCGGGCCCGTGTCCGCGAAAGCGAGCTTCCAAGCCGGAGGACCGAGGTCGGCGTGGTGATCGATCCGGCCCGCGTGCTGGTGTTCCCGGCCGACGAAGCCGATACGGCCGCCGCCTGAGCCGTCTGTGCGGCCAAGTCTGCGCGTGGGCATTGCGCGGCCGCCTTCGCCCCCATCACTATGCCGCGTCAGAAGTCCGCCAGCGGAGGCAGCCCATGGCCATCATCGACGCGCAGGTCCACCTTTGGCGCAAAGGCACGGCGACCCCGCCGCACCTGACCCGGCCCTATCTGGTCGAGGAGTGCATCCGCGACATGGATGTGGCGGGCGTCGATGCGGCCATCCTGCATCCACCGGCGAGCTGGGATCCGGATTCGAACGAGCAGGCCTTCGAGGCGGTGGCGGCCTATCCCGGCCGCTTCGCCGTGCTCGCCAACCCGCCCCTCGACCGGCCCGACAGCCCGTCGCTGATCGCCGCCTGGAAATCGAAGCCGGGCGTGCTCGGCTACCGCTTCTATTTCAACAAGCCGCACACCCGCTCATGGCCGACCGACGGCACGCTCGACTGGCTGTGGCCGGCGGCCGAGAAGGCCGGTACGCCGATCGCGCTGCTGGCCGGCGATTGGCTCCCACGCTTCGGCGGGATCGCCGAGCGCCACCCTGGTCTCAAGATGATCGTCGATCACATGGGCGCGCTCAGGGGAGCGAAGGGAGACGCGGCCTTTCCGGCCATGGCCGAGCTGACCGCACTCGCACGGCTGCCGAACGTCGCCGTCAAGCTGACCGGCGGGCCATTCTACGCCGACGACGCCTACCCGTTCAAAAGCCTGCACCGGCACTATCGCGCCATGTACGACGCGTTCGGGCCGCGGCGGCTTTTCTGGGGAACGGACATCACCAAGATGCCGTGCCCGTGGAAGGAGTGCGTGACGCACTTCCAGGAGATCCCGTGGCTGTCCGAGGCGGACAAGCGACTGATGATGGGCGGGGCGATCGCCGAATGGCTCGGCTGGCGGCGGTGAGCGCGGTCCTGCTACTGCTTTTGGTCTGCGCCGGGCCGACTGGCGGCATCATCCTGCAACTCCGTGCGCAGCCGCCTCAACTCCGCTCGGAGCGAGGCGATCTCCGCTCCGAGGCTGGCACTTTC
>JBFWQN010000122.1:0-11356 GCA_050249405.1 Hyphomicrobiaceae bacterium
TCATCACCGGAAAAGGCCGGGGGCGCAGCGATCCGGGCGCGGCGTCCTGGGCCTCCGGAGACGACGAGCTCGGCGTGCTCAGGCGTAGCGTGCCCCGCTGGCTCGCGGAGCCGCCGCTGCGCGGACTGGTGATCGCCTGTCAGCCGGCGTCCGTCCGCCACGGCGGCGACGGCGCGTTCTACGTGCTTCTCAGACGCAAGCGCCGCGCCGGGCACGAGTGACGACGGTGGCGTGCGCAGGTGTTCAAGGGTTCCGGATGCCAGACAGACACTCAACACAAACGTAGCGGCGGCTGGCGGCAGGGCTTACCTTGCCGGCCTCCGATCATGCCTGCCGCGCGGCCGAGGCCGTGCCAACGCGAGACGACGCCGATGCCCTTGAATGCCCCACTTCGCACCGACTTCGCCACCCTCACCCTCTCGATCGGCGCCGACCGCGTGGGCCTCGTGACGCTCAACCGGCCCGAGGTGCGCAATGCGATGAACACGCAGATGATGATGGACCTGCGGGACTGCTTTCAGCAGTTCTACATCCAGCAGAACGCGGCGGCCTGCCTCGTGATCACCGGAACGGGCGACCAGGCGTTCTGCTCGGGCGGCGACCTGAAGGAGCGCCGCGGCATGTCCGACGAGACGTGGCGGCGCCAGCACGCCATCATCGAGCAGGCGGTCAAGGGCATGCACGACTGTCCCATCCCAGTGATCGCAGCAGTGAATGGCGCGGCCTATGCCGGCGGCATGGAGATCGCGCTCGCCTGTGATTTCGTCTACGCGGCCGAGCACGCGCGTTTCGCGCTGACCGAGGTGACGCTCGGCATCATGCCAGGGGCGGCGGGCACGCAGAACCTGCCGCGCGCGGTGGGCGTGCGCCGCGCCAAGGAGATCATCCTCACCGGCACGCCGTTCACGGCCGCCGATGCGCTCGCCTGGGGCATGGTCAACAAGGTGGTGCCGGGCCCGAATCTGATGGACGAGGTGATGGCTACGGCGCGGAAGATCGCGGCCAACGCGCCCGTGTCGGTGCGGCAGGCCAAGAAGTCGATGGACAAGGCGACGGAGCTCGACCGCGCCTCCGGCTACGCCTTCGAGATCGAGGCCTACAACCGCACGGTCGTGACGCAGGACCGCCAGGAAGGCATCAACGCCTTCAACGAGAAGCGCAAGCCAGCCTACAAGGGGGAATAGGGTTCTCGCCGAAGCGCCCCGCACCGGACAGCGGAGGAGCGCTCACATGCGGCGGGACGGGAGCGCGCCGCGGCGCGCCTCCCTCCTCCGGTCCTCCGGTGACGCGGGAGCCATCACTCAAGCCGGCAACTCCCGGGCGGCGATCGAATACTTGAACGTGTCGGGATCGAGCGAGTCGATATGGCCGGCCGAGGTCTCGGCCTGCGGATACATCAGGAAGGGGAGTGCCGGACCGTTCGAGCCCGGAAGCCTCACGTCGTGGGCGTCGTTGTAGGCGAGCCAATTCGTCTCCCAGGCGCCGAACAGAGCCTTGCGGGCCGCGAGAACCTTGGGATCGCCCAGCTGAAGGTTACCCGGCGGCTCCTCGAGCACGACCTTGCGGACGTCGGCTGGATCGACCGGGAACCAGCCGGTGCCCTCGATGAAGACCTCCGCGCGGCAATGCTGAGCCTTGGTGACGGTGGCGGTGCCGGCGCCGAGGCTCTTGTAGCCGAAAGCCGACGGCGCCACCCGGAGGCCGTAGATGTCGCGCGCGGGGAGCCCGGCCGCGCGGGCAAGGCCGACATAGAGCGCGTTGAGGTCCGCACACTTGCCGCTCAGATTGCCGGTCTTCAGCATCGCCGCGATGTCGCCGATGCCGCAGCCCCGGGTTTTGGGATCGCGGAACGTGTTGTCGATGATCCAATCGTAGATGCGCCGCGCCTTGTCGGCGTCGCCAGCGGCCCCGCTCACGATTTTCTCGGCGGTCTCTTTCGTGATGCCGTCGAGGGGCAACAGCTCCGTCGGGGACGTATAGCGCTTGCGCTGCTCGGCATCGAGGGTTGCGGCAGCGGAGCTGCCCAGGTCAACCGCCCTGTCACGTGCGGTAAAGCGGCTGACAACGGTCATCTCAGCCGGAGCCGCAGTCGCCCATTGCGCATGCACCATGGCAGCGCCCGATGCAGCATCCCGGGTGATCGATGCCTTGCCGGCCGCGAGAGTCCAGGTGGTCTCGCCCGGTCGCATCCAGTCATGAGCCTCGAACGACGGGATCGGAATCCAGGCTTGTGCCCCGCCGGCCGTGGTGTCCAGCGAGATGGTGGTCGTGATCTCGAAGCTGCGCCACTTGCCCGGCGCAGGTGCGAAGGCGGATTGGGCGAGAAGCTTCGTGGATAGCGCCGGAGACAAAGCCAGCGCCGTCCCTCCCAGAAGCAGATGGCGACGATCGACGGTCATGACAATTGCCTTTCGAACGAGGTGCTGTGGATCGGTTGTCGACTAGGGCGTTCCTCCAGCGGGAGGGCTGCTCGTGGCGCTCAGAAGATGGCGACGGACGGTGGGATCGTTCCACGCGACATCACCCGTGGCCTGCCACACGGGGGCGAGCGATCTGTCGAGAACGAACGTCGACGGTAGTGCGACCACGCCCCAGGCGCGGGCCGCGGCACGGTCGGTGTCGAGCGCGATGCGGAAGCGCACAGGAAATTTCTGGAAGTAGCGCCGGATGCGATCCGTGGGCTCGGCGACGTCGATCGCGACTATGGACACGCTGGTCTCGAGGTCGGCGGCCAGACGGTCGAGCGCCTGCAGCTCCGGACCGCACGTCTCGCACCACGTCGCGAAGAAATGCACGATCAGGAGGTCGCCCGGCGGCACCTCGAGAGCCAGGAGCGGGCCGTCCAACGTGGGCAGGGATAGTGGGGGAACGGGGCCGCTCCAGCGGGTGAGCGGCTCGGTACGACCTACTCCGGGTGCAGCCGCCAGATACATGCATGCCGAGCCGGTTATCCAGCCAAGCATGCCGCGCAGAAAGCGCTGGCGCCACGCGGTGGACTGCGCACGGCAGCCCGAGGTCGTCATCATGTTCTCAGCAGTCGTTCCGTGGCGAGAGAGCAACCCGTCATTGCCAAGCCATCAGGCCAGGATGAGCCGGATCACGATGACATGGAGAGAATCCGAGGTCCAGACCCGAAAACCGGCAGCAATCTCATCGGCTCCTAGACCTTTCTCCCGGTCGGCGTCAGCTTCCAGAGCTGGCCGGAGAAATTGCCGCATTTCGCCAGGTGAGGCTGGTTGTTGTTGGCGCCGCCGTTGAAGATGTCGAGGCAGAGGCCCTCACCGCGGAACTGCGTCTTGAGGCGCAGCCAGGGACCCTCCGGAACGAGCTTCCAGAGCTGGCCGGAGAAATTGCCGCATTTCGTCAGGTGGGGCTGGTTGTTTGCCGGACCGCCGTTGTGCACGTCGAGGCAGGTGTCCTTGCCGCGGAACTCGGTGGAAAGCCGCCAGTAGCCGCCGCCAGCCGGCGTGAAGCGCCAGAGCTGACCCGAGAAATTGCCGGCTTTCGCCAAGTGGGTCAGGTTGTTTTTCGGCCCACCATTGAACACGTCGAGCGGCAGCGCGTCGCCCCGGAAGGACGTGCTCAACCGGTAGTAGATGCCGGGGTCTGGGTCGGCCGCCTGCGCGGCGGTGAACGGCATTCCAGCAAGCGCGAGCGGCGCGAGCCATTTATAAAGACGCATCGTTGCTTCCCCCAGGCACATGGAGCATCCATCCGGCCGGATGCTACCATGCTGCCAGTCAGATCGTCAGCGCGCGATGCGCAGTCACCTTCGAGGAGAATGGTCATGAGCACACCCGACGTCATCGTCCGCGAGGTCGGTTTGAGAGACGGCCTGCAACTCGTGAAGACGTTCGTGCCGACAGAGACCAAGCTCGCCTGGGCGCGTGCCGTCGCCGCCGCGGGCGTTCCCGAGATCGAGATCACCAATTTCGTGCCGCCGAAGGTGATCGCGCAGTTCGCCGATGCAACCGAGGTGGCCAAGGCGGCCCTGTCGATTGCCGGCCCGAAGATCGTGGCGCTGGCGCCGAACCGCAAGGGCGCCGAGAACATGCTGCTGGCCGGCGTGCGCAACGTGAACTTCGTGCTTTCCGTCTCGGAGGAGCACAACCTCGCCAACGTCAGAAAGACGGTCGACCAGTCGTTTGCCGAGTTCGAGAACGTGGTGGCGCTCCGCAACGAGCGGCCGGAGTGGAAGCACATCCGCATCCAGGGCTGCCTCGCCACCTCGTTCGGCTGCACGATCCGCGGCAAGGTCGACCCGGATGACGTGCTGCGCGGCGTCGACCGTTATCTGAGCCTCGGGGCCGACGAGATCCTGCTCGCCGATACGGTCGGCTACGCGGCACCGAGCGAGATCGCGAACCTGTTCCATCACACGGTGCAGCTCGCGGCGGGCAAGCCGGTCTATGCCCATTTCCACGACACGCGCGGCCTCGGGCTCGCCAACGTCTACGCCGCGCTCGAGGCTGGCGTGCGGGCCTTCGACGCATCGACCGGTGGTCTCGGCGGCTGCCCGTTCGCACCCGGCGCCTCGGGCAACATCGTGATGGAGGACCTCGTCTTCCTGCTCGAGAAGGAGGGTCTCTAGACGGGCGTCGACCTCGAGAAATACCGGAAGGCGCGCGAGATCGCCGAGACGGCGCTGCCCGACGAGCGGTTCTACGGGACGATCCTGCGCGTGGGGCTGCCGAAGGGCTTCACCCCACCTACGGTCGCCGAGGCGGCGGAGTAAACTCATCCGCACGCCAGGCCCGCGCCGAGGCCGGACGTCGGACCGGTCGAGGGGACAGGCGGGCAGCTACGAGCCATTCTGCGGGGGCGCTATCTCCGCATGATCACAGTTGATCTTGGCCGACCGGCCTTCCACCATATGGGCGAGGGCGGAGCGGTTCCGCCGACGTGAGGCCGGGAAGAGCCATGGACGGGGAAGCGTTCGACTACATCGTCACCGGGGCGGGGTCGGCGGGGTGTGCCGTCGCGGCGCGCCTGTCCGAGTCGGGCCGCTACCGCGTGCTGCTGCTGGAAGCCGGCAAACGTGACAGCAACCCCTGGATTCACCTGCCGATCGGCTACCACAAGCTCTACACGCACGACACCTACAACTGGCGCTTCGAGAGCGAGCCGGTCGCCGGCCTCAACGGGCGCACCTCGTACCAGCCCCGCGGCAAGATGCTGGGCGGGACGTCGTCGCTGAACGGCATGGTCTACATGCGTGGCACGGCCGCCGACTACGACGGCTGGCGCCAGCGCGGCTGCGAGGGCTGGGATTACCAGAGCGTGCTGCCGTTCTTCCGCAAGGCCGAAAATCAGGAGCGCGGCGAGAACGAGTTCCACGGCGTCGGCGGGCCGCTCAACGTCAGCGACAACAACTATCGCAACGAGATCATCGATGCCGCCATAGAGGCGGCGGTGGCCCTCGGCATTCCGCGCAACAACGACTTCAACGGTGCCACCCAGGAAGGCACCGGCTACTACCAGACCACCATCGGCAAGGGGCGCCGCTGGAGTGCGGCGACGGCCTACCTGAAACCGGCGCGCGGACGCGGAAATCTCGTTGTTGTGCCGGAGGCGCACGCAACCAAGCTGCTGCTCGAGGGCAATCTTGCCGTCGGCGTGGAGTACCGCACGCCACGCGGGCTCGAGACGGCGCGCTGCCGCGGTGAGATCGTGGTCTCGGGGGGCGTCTACGGCTCGCCTCAACTCCTGATGCTTTCGGGCATCGGCCCTGGTGCACACCTCAAGGAAATGGGTCTGCCGGTGGCGCGCGATCTGCCGGTCGGCGCCAACCTGCATGACCATTTCAACTCGTTCGTCGCGTGGCGCGCGACCACGGCCGTGACGCTGAACGACCTCGCCCGCTCCCCCGTTGCCCAGGCTACGGCCGGCCTGCGCTGGCTGCTCGGCAAAGGCAGTCCGCTGTCGGCCTCGAGCACGCTCGCCGGCATTCTGGTGCGGTCGGACCCGCGCCTCGACCGGCCGGACCTCCAGTTCAACATCTCGCTCTATTCCATCGAGCGGCGCGACCGGCACGGAGTGGTGCCCCACGCCTACCCAGGCTTCATGATCACGCCGGTGCATCTGGCGCCCGAGGGCCGTGGGCGCGTCAGCCTGAAGAGCCCCGATCCACTCGCGGCGCCGAAAATCGAGTTCCGCTTCCTCGAGACCGCCTACGACGTCGATGCCATGCTCTACGGCATCAGGCTCTGCCGGAAGATCGCCGAGCAGCCCCAGCTCAAGCCCTATATCGCCGAGGAGACGCAGCCGGGGCCGGCGGTCACGGCGGAAAAGGATCTGATCGAGGACCTGCGCAACCGCGGCGTCTCGAACCTGCACCCGGTCGGCACCTGCCGGATGGGCACCGGGACGGACGCCGTGGTGGACCCGCGGCTTCGCGTGCATGGCCTCAAAGGCCTCCGCGTCGCCGACGCCTCGATCATGCCCGCCGTGGTCGGCGGCAATACCAACGCGCCCTCGATCATGATCGGCGAGAAGTGCGCCGCCATGGTGCTCGAGGACGCGGCTCGGGCATGAGCGAACGCCTGTGGCGTGCGGCCGGCCGGATGCCGGACCGCCGCCGTGCGATCATGCCGTGAGGCGGCTCAGATACTGTCCGACGATGTCGATGCCGACGTAGTCCGAGTAGGCTTTCAGGATGCGCGTCGCGGCGGGACCCGGCACCTTTCCGGTGCCGATCGTCACGTGGTTCACCTTGGACACAGGGCAGAGGCAGAGGCTGGTGGAGGTGAGAAACACCTCGTCGGCCGTGTAGGCGTCATAGAGGTCGATGTCGCGCTCGACGACCTCGAAGCCCTCCTTGCGGGCGAGCTCGATCACGGTCTGGCGCGAGATGCCTTCCAGCACGTAGCGACCCTGTGGCGTCGAGATGCGGCCGTCCTTGACGATGAAAATGTTGGAGCCCATGCCCTCGCAGAGGTTGCCGTTCTCGTCGAGCAGCACGGCCCAGGCCTGCGGGTCGCGCTCGCGCGCCTCGAGGTCGGCCATCACCATGTTGAGGTAGTTGTGCGTCTTGACGCGTGGGGAGAGCGAGTTCGGCGGAGTGCGCCGCACGGACGGCACGACCACCCGGATGCCGTCGCGATAGCTGGCTGCCCGCGCCTTGAAGGGCAGGGGCATCACGTCGACGATCACGCTCGGCCCCATGTCCTCCCACGGGTCGAGGCCTTCGCCGACGCTCTTCACGCCGCGCGAGACGCGCTGGCCGACCCACCAGTCGTCGCCCTTGCCAAGGAGATGCGCATTGCGGCGCACGACCTCGTGGGTGATCTCGGTGAGCTCGGCCGGCGAGTGGCCGATGTCGATCTGCAGATAGGCGAGCGAGCGGTAGAAGCGGTCGATGTGCTCCTTCACGCGGAAAGGCTTGCCGGCGAAGGTTCGGGTCATATCGAAGCAGCCGTCGCCATAGAGGAAGCTGCGGTCGCGGAACGGCACGCGCACCTCGCCTTCGGGCACGTAGCGGCCGTTGAAATAGGCGATGCGCTGGTTGCTGAGCTCGGGCATGGCGTGTCCTCGGCGTGACTCTCGCGGGCATGACGGAGCGTGAGCTTAATCCGCTATCGGGCGGACGTGAACCGGGCCGGTGGCCGCCGTGACGCGGCCACGAGCCTCGGTCTCACGAGCGCGGCGGGCCAAGCTTGCGCTTGCGGCTGGCAACGGCGGTGATCGAGCCGCGGCGATCGATCTCGGCGAGCGCACCGGCAAGTGGCTCGAATGTGAAGGTCACGCGATGCCGGCCGGGCGGGACGGCGACGGCGCGAAACATGACGTTCGCCTTCAAAATCTCGGATGGCTCGCCGTCGACCGTGGCGCGCCACCAGGGATGCCACGCGTCGTTCAGCACGACTAATCCGGCCACCGGAGTAGCGACATCGATCTCGATCTGCGTATTCGTGTAGACGGGCATCGAAATCTCGCCGATGGGAGCCCGTGCCCCACCGTTCCGGTCGTCGAAGGTCTGACGCACGGTGACGGGGGCCGGGCCGCTCTCGAGCAGGACGGTCGAGCGGGGATCGAAAGGCGGCCACTCGCCGGTCGTGACCATCTCGTCGAAGTCGGCCCGCATCCATTGCCCGACGAGCAGAGCGCGCGGCAATGCGTTCCTGTTCTCGTAGACGAAGGCGTCCTTCGTGCGTGCGATCGGCACGAGGTCATTGGGCTTCAGCTTCTTGTCGATGAGACTGACCGGCACCGGGGTCGCTATGAAGCGCAGGCCCAGCAAATCGGCCATGCTTGATCGGTAGGACGGAAAGAGGGCGGTGAACTGCCGCTGCTCCCAGCCGGCGATCGTGTCGCCGGCGCCGATGGCGCGACTGACGACGTCGAGGCGGAGCGGATTGTAGCCGAGATCGTGATCGAAGCCATGAACGAGGCCGGCGTTCGGCCACTCGAAACCGAGGCCGGCGAGCTCCACCCGATCGCGCCTCGGCGACCCCGGTGGCTGCTACAGGGCCTGCTTGAGAAGCTTGATCGTCTCGTTGGGCGAGTTGGGGTCGAGCAGATCGTAGCTTTTCGACGGCAGCGCCGTCGATTCGTTCGGGCCGTTGTTGACCGCCAGATCCGCCGTGGTGAGCGCGGCCACCACCGCCATGCAGGCCACAGGGGCAGAGCGGCCAAAACGAGCGAGGGCGACGGTCGCGACGGCAGCGATGGCGAGCCCGGCGGCGGCCAGCAGCACGGGCTTCAGCGCATCCGTCAGATGGTGCTCTTTCCAGGCGATGGCGAGGCTCGCCCCGAAGATCACCACGGCCAGCGCGAGATGACCGCGACGGTGATCGGCGCCGGGAGCAGGAATGCCGCCACTGGCGACGCGATGCACGAGATAGCCGCCCAGAATGGCGAGCAGGCCGCCGACCAGAAAAGTCGCGTCCGATGGACGCCGGAAGAGGCTGACGCCCGGCAGCCACGTGTACATCAGCCGGTAGGCGGGTGTGAAAATGCCGAGCGCATAGAGCACCAGCAGGCCCAGGGCGACGGCAAATGCCACGACCTCGAGGCGGAACAGCTCGCGGCGGAGAAAGCCGAGCGTCAACAGCAGCCAGACCGGCAGTGCGCCCACGTAGAGCTGGCTCATGTTCTGCGAGAGCGTGAGGTTCGACGGATCCCAGGATTCGCTGTAGGGGCCCCAATACTCGACCTTGGGGTCGAGGGCGCCGTAGAGGTCGCCGACGACGGCTGTCAGGAGCGAGGCTGGATGCAGGGAGCCGCGCGCGGCCTCCAGGAGCGGCACCTCGGGACGGCTCGATTCCTCGACGAACAGGATCGTGAGCACGACGGGCACGAGTGCAATCGCGGCTCCGACCAGGGTCGCAACGCCGATGACGGGTGCCAGCTCGCGTGCGGTAGCGAAGGGGCGCGGCGCAGCCAGGGCCTCGGCCACCACGTATCCGGCGAGCACGTAGCAGCCGAGGAACGCGACCTGATCCGGCTCGACGATCATCATCGCCGCCGCGGCACCGGCCGCAGCGCCCCACAAGGCCGAGCGCCGGTGCATGGCACGGGCGAGCGTCCAGAGCGCCACGGCGAAAAAGGCGTAGCTCTGAATCTGGCCGATGTGCTGCACGCGCCATGCCGCCGATGCGCCGAACGAGAAGGCGATGGCCGCGACGAGCCCGCCGGCCGGATGCCAACCGCGATCGAGGCAAAAAGCCAGGATCGACATGGCGGCGATGCCGAGCAGGAGGAATGTGTAAGCGTCGATGACGCCCAGGCTCGGCTGCGGGCTCAGCATCGCGATCAGCACCGCGGGCGAGAAGATCAGCGATTGGGGGTCGGCGATCTGGGGAGAGCCAGCGAACGCATTGGGATTCCAGAACGGCGACTGGCCGCTGTGGAACGCGTTGGCAAGGAACTGGAGCTGGGCGTGGAAGTGAGCCTTGGCGTCGTATGGGATGGTCATCCCGCCGACGAGCCACGGCCAGCACAGCACGATCCACGCAACCGCACAGGCCGCGAAGGACGCCCACTCGAGGCGTAGCGAGTACGATGGCCGCATGGCATTCGGCGTTGCTGCAGCAGGCATTGCCCGCGCGAGCGCTGCCGACATCCTCCTTTGATTTTTCCCTTCGCCCCGGGTGTGGCTATGCGCCTTTTTCTGACCCGGCGGATGGACCGGTGCTCCCCGGCTTCCCGTCCGCAGGCCTATATGGCAGGCAGTGCGACTGCCGATCAAGCGCAGGCGATCGTATAGTTGCCTAGGCGGTCAAAAAGGCGAGATGGCGGCGGCGAGGACAAAGCGCCGCTTCACGGCTATAACGCCCCGCAACCGCATTGCTTTCGAGCCACCGGATCGACATGAGCGCACCCTATCCGAAGATCACGCCCGAGGTCGTCGCGAGCCACGGCTTCAAGGGCGACGAGTACCAGCGCCTGCTCTCGATCCTCGGCCGCGAGCCGTCGTTCCTCGAGCTCGGCATCTTCTCGGTGATGTGGTCCGAGCACTGCTCCTACAAGTCGACGCGCTTCTGGCTGCGCCAGCTGCCGACCTCCGGGCCGCAGGTGATCCAGGGGCCGGGCGAGAACGCGGGCGTGGTCGACCTCGGCGACGGCGACTGCGTCGTGTTCAAGATGGAGAGCCACAACCACCCGTCGTTCATCGAGCCCTACCAGGGCGCTGCGACAGGCGTCGGCGGCATCATGCGCGACGTCTTCACCATGGGGGCGAGGCCGGTCGCCAACCTCAATGCGCTGCGGTTCGGGGCGCCGGAGAGCGCGCGTATGCGGCATCTCGTCTCCGGCGTGGTGCGCGGCATCGGCGGCTACGGCAACTGCGTCGGTGTGCCGACGGTCGGGGGCGAGACCAATTTCGACGAGGCCTACAACAACAACATCCTGGTCAATGCGATGTGTGTCGGCCTGGCGCGCACCGACAAGATCTTCTACTCGGCGGCGAAGGGTGTCGGCCTACCCGTGGTGTACGTCGGCTCGAAGACCGGCCGTGACGGCATCCACGGCGCGACCATGGCGTCGGCCGAGTTCGACGACAAATCTGCCGAGAAGCGGCCGACGGTGCAAGTCGGCGACCCGTTCACCGAGAAGCTCCTGATCGAGGCGTGCCTCGAGCTGATGGCGACCGACGTGATCATCGCCATCCAGGACATGGGTGCGGCGGGGCTGACCTCGTCCACCTCTGAGATGGCGGACAAGGGCGGCGTCGGCATCGACCTCGAGCTCGACCACGTGCCGCAGCGCGAGGCCGGCATGACGGCGTACGAGATGATGCTCTCGGAGAGCCAGGAGCGCATGCTGATGATCCTGAAGCCCGGGCGGGAGCCCGAGGCCGAGGCGATCTTCTGGAAATGGGGCCTCGATTTCGCGGGGAGCGGGCGCACGACGGACG
>JBFWQN010000123.1:0-11351 GCA_050249405.1 Hyphomicrobiaceae bacterium
CGCTTCATCGAGTTGCTGGTGGCAACAATCGGGATCGCGTTCACGGTCTATCACCTGCACGCCGCGCTGTTCGGCGTGCCGGAGCCGATCTACTTTCGCGGCATCCACTTGATGTTCGCGCTGGTGCTGACCTTCTTGATCTATACCGGCTTCCGGGCGGAGAAGGACGGCACGCCCGGCGTCATGGACTGGCTGCTCGTCGCCGGGTCGATCGTCTCGATCGGGTACATGTTCGTGGAGTACGACTACTTTACGAGCCGCTTTGCCACCGTCGACGACCTGAAGCCGCTCGACTGGGTGCTGGGCACCCTGCTGGTGGTGATCGTGCTGGAGGCGGCGCGCCGCGTGCTCGGCGCCGCGCTGTCGATCACGGCGCTGGTCTTCATCGCCTACTGCCTGCTGTTCACGAGCCTCAAGCCGCAGATCATGCTCGACCAGGTCTACATGACGCTGGACGGCATCCTGGGCATTCCGATCAGCGTGTGCGCGACGTACATCGTGCTGTTCATCATTTTCGGCGCCTTCGTCGAGAAGACCGGCACGGGGCAGCTGTTCATGGACTTCGGCATGGCGCTCGCCGGAGCCAAGCCCGGCGGGCCCGCCAAGGTCGCGGTCATCACCTCCGGCATGTTCGGCACGATCTCGGGCAGCGCCGTCTCGAACGTGATGACGACGGGCGTGTTCACCATCCCGCTGATGAAACGCATCGGCTACCGGCCCGCCTTCGCAGGGGCTGTTGAGGCCGTCGCCTCGACCGGCGGGCAGATCATGCCGCCGATCATGGGCGCGGCCGCATTCGTGATGGCCGAGTATCTGGGCGTCAGCTACCTGACGGTCGCCGCATATGCGATCATTCCCGCATTCCTCTACTACCTCGCCGTGTATGCGGCGGTGCACTTCGAGGCGCGGCGCACGGGCATGCAAGGGCTGCCGAGGGCCGACCTGCCGCAGATGAAGGCGGTGCTGACCGAGCGCGGGCATCAATTCCTGCCGCTGTTCGTGATCACGGGCGTGCTGCTCTACGGCTACTCGGCGCCCTATGCGGCGATGTGGGGCATCGCATCGGTGTTCCCGGTCGCTGCGCTACGCAAGTCGACGCGCCATTACGTGCGGCCGCGAATCGTTCTCGAGGCCCTGGTGCTCGCGGCCAAGGATTCGCTGACGATCGCGACCGCGTGCGCTGTTGCGGGCATCGTCATCGGCGTCATTCTGCTGTCGGGCGTAGCGATCGAGTTCACGTCGTTCGTGGTCAACCTGTCGCAGAACAATCTCGTGCTCGCGCTCATCCTGACGGCGATGGCCGGCATCATTCTCGGGATGGGACTTCCTACGACGCCAGCGTACATCATCCAGGTGGCTCTGCTGGTGCCTGCCGCGATCAAGCTCGGCGTGCGGGAGGAAGCCGCGCATCTGTTCGTCTTCTACTACTCTTGCCTGTCGACCATCACGCCTCCGGTCGCGCTCGCGGTGTTCGCGGCCAAGAGCATCTCGGGCGGCAATCTCTGGGATACGGGCTGGGCCGCCGTGAAGCTGGGTGCAACGGGCTATGTCGTGCCGTTCATGTGTGTGTTCGGGCCGTCGCTCATGCTGATCGGGCCCTGGCACGAGGTGCTCTTGACGTGCCTCACGGCATCGCTCGGCGTCATTTGTCTGGCGGGCGCGCTGCACGGCTACTTCCTGAAGGCGACGACGTGGTGGGAGCAGCTCGCGCTGCTCGTGGCCTCGCTGGTGCTGATCACTCCCGGGCTGGTGACCGATCTGGTTGGACTTCTCCTCGTCGGGTTGGTGGTGGCCTCGCAGAAATTCATCGCGCGACGCGGTGACCAGGTAGCCGTGGGTGCCGCTGCCACCGATGCGACGGTGGCGACGAGCGCCGCGCCGCCACGGCCTTGACGTGTTGACTTGCTGGAGGTGGTCTGAAATGTTCCGGCTGCGCCCGGCGTCCGTCGCGTTGGGAGCAAGCTGAGCGACTCGCGGACTTGCCAAACGCCAGCCCGCTGCTGCAAGACACGCCAAGAGCGTGCTTTTTCCAGGGAGGATCACATGTCGCTTCTCCGCTTCTCGCGGATCGCAGTCCTGTCGGCTGGTGCCGTGCTGGCGCTCAGCGCGCCGGTGGCCGTCGCCCAGACGCCGAATCGCCTCGAGATCTCGCTCGAGACCGGGCCAAATCACATCCGAAACATAGGCATTACGGAGTGGGCCGAGGAGCTCGAGAAGAAGTCCGGCGGCAAGCTCGAGGTCAAGATTTTCCACGGCGCCGCCAAATACAAGGACACCGACGTTCCAAAGGCGCTCAATCAGGGTGCCCTCGACATGGGCCTGCCGGGCACATGGCAGCTCGGCAAGTTCGTCGCCGATTTCGATGCGGTCGATCTGCCGCTGCTCTATGGCGTGAGCCAGGAGGACGCCTACAAGGTGTTCGACGGCAAGCCGGGCAAAATTCTCGAAGGGAAGCTCGAGAAGAAGCTGGGCGTGAAGGTGATCGGCCGGTGGCTCGATCTCGGCTTCCAGCATACCCACAGTGTGGGCAAGCCGATCAACGTGCATACCGATCTGGCGAGCTTGAAGCTGCGCATTCCTGGCGGCGCCGCCAATGTGGCTCGCTACGCGGACCTGGGTGCGAACCCGGTCAAGATCGCATGGCCCGACGTTCCGCAGGCCTTGCAGCGCGGCACCATCGACGGGCTCGCGACCACGTTCGAGTCGATCCGCAGCGCCAAGCTCTGGGATAGCGGGCTCAAGCACTCCTACCTGACCAACCAGTCGTTCAGCCAGTATCTGCCGACCGTCAGCGCCAAGGCCTGGGAGAAGTATCCCAAGGACGTGCAAGACCTGATCACGTCGAGCTGGGAGGCCAAGATCGACAGCCTGCGCGAGCGTGCGCGCAAGCGTCAGGCGGAGGCTCAGGAAGAGGCAAGAAGCAGGGCATCACCGTCGTCCAACCGACGAAGGAGGACGCGGCGGCAGCCAAGGCCAAGCTCATGGTCAAGCAGGAGGCTCTGATCAAGGAGCTGAATATCGATCCTGAGTTCGTCAAGGCGATCGCGGCAATTCTTGCGAGCAGCTAAGACGCATCTGACATTGTCGTCGGATCGTTTGCGTTTGCCGGTGCGCCTGTTATCGGGCGGCACCGGCTCCGTCCGCCGATTGCCATCTGCTCAGGTGCATTCGCTGGTGCCGATAGCGCTCGCGACAGTCCACGCCAACATGCTTTCGTCCGAACGGTGGCCGCGCCATGCTCGCTAGGCTTGAAAATCTACTCATGGCGCTGCTCTCGGTGCTGGCGCTCAGTCTCGTCGTGATCGAGGTCGTGCTGCGCTACTTCTTCCCGCAACATCTGACCGACTACGGGATGGAGTTCACCATCTACTTCACGGTGTGGGCCATCTTCATCGCGGGTGCCCCTCTCGTGCGCGAGGCGAGGCATGTGCGGGCCGACATCGTGCTGCATCTGCTGCCGATCTCGGTGCAGCGCGTGCTGGAAATCGTGGCATTGCTGGTTGGGCTCGCCTTCGCCGTGGCGCTGAGCTGGTACGGCTGGCAGATGGTGATGAACTCCTACGGCCTCGGCGAGCACAGCGAGAGCTCGGCGCGGTTCCCCCTCTGGGTCTACTACATGGCGTTGCCGTTCGGGGCGACGCTGATGATCCCGCCCTTCCTGTATCGCCTCTACCTCTATGTCTTCCGTTTCGATCCGGCGACGATGCTGGTCACGGAAGAGCACGTCGCGCGAGACAAGTAGCCACCCATCACGCCCAGCCCTGTTCGTGGCAGCGCGCCGGAGCCTTTGGACGCCAGCATGACACCCGCCATCGCCATCGGCCTCCTTGTCCTGTTCCTGCTGATCGGACTGCCGATCTACCTGTCGCTCGGCTTCCTCGCGATGCTGCTGTTCTGGCATGAGGGGACACCGCTCATCTCGCTGCCACAGCTGCTCGTCGACAATCTCAACTCCGAGACGCTGCTCGCGATCCCGCTGTTCGTGATCGCCGCGACCTTCATGCAGAAGGGCGGTGTTGCCGGAGCGCTGATCGATTGCGCGCAGGTGTGGGTCGGACGGGCCAGGGGCGGGCTGGCGATCGTGTGCGTGGTTGCCTGCACGATCTTCGCTGCGATCTGCGGCTCGTCCGTGGCGACCGCGGTCGCGATCGGCTCGGTGCTGATTCCGGCCATGGTGGAGCGCAAGTACGACAGCCACTTCGCCCTCGGCACGGTCGGCGCCGCAGGAACGCTCGGCATCCTGATCCCGCCAAGCCTCGCGATGATCGTCTATGCGGTGATTGCTGAGGAAAGCGTGCCTCGGCTGTTCCTGGCGGGCGTCATTCCGGGCCTGCTGCAGGCCTCGATGTTCGTCATCTGGATCATGGTCTACGCGCGATTGCGCAACTATCCGGTCGAGCCTGCCATCTCGCGCGAGCGGTTTTTCGCGATGAATGTGCGCGCCATTCCGGCGCTGCTCATTCCTGTCATCATCCTCGGCGGCATCTACAGCGGTGTGGTCACTGTCACCGAGGCTGCCGGCGTTGCCGCCCTCGTCGCGATCTTCGAGGCGATCGCCATCTACAGGGGGGTCAAGCCCGGCGAGATCATCGATACGCTCGCGGAATCGATCAAGCTGACCGCGTCGATCGTATTCATCATCGTCGGCGCTCTTGCCTTCGGCCACTGGATCACGAGCGCCGGCGTCGCCGAAATGCTGGTCACATACGTCAAGACCCTCAACCTCTCCGCATGGCAATTCCTGCTGTTCATCAATGCGCTTATGCTGGTGCTCGGCATGTTCCTCGAGGTGTTCGCGATCATCCTGATCGTGGTGCCGCTGATCCTGCCGATCCTGAAGGCGCTCGACATCAACCTCGTTCATTTCGGTATCGTGCTGACGATCAATATGGAGATCGCGCTGATCTCGCCCCCGATCGGACTCAACCTGTTCGTGCTGTCGTCGGTCGCCAAGCAACCGATCGGTACGGCGATACGGGGGATCGTGCCATTCCTGCTGATGATGCTCGCCCTGCTGGCGTTCGTCACGTACATCCCGGAAGTGTCGCTGTTCCTGCCCGATCTGGTCTACGGGAAGCCGAAATAGCGGTCGCCGGATTGCGTGCAAGCGTCTCGACGTATTGCCGGAGTGTGCCTACCCTCGAGGCGTTCATGCAGTAGCCTGGAGGCAGACATGCTCGAGGACCCACCGATCCTGACGGTCAAGAGGAGCTGGATTCGGCCGGCCAAGGCCAAGCTCGCGCGTCTCGAAGGCGTGCAGACGGGGCAAGTCATCGACGCCATGGAGGGGCGTGGCGCTTTCGATGCTGCGATCAAGCCTCTCGATCCCGCTTGCTGCACGATCGTCGGGACGGCGATCACGTGCGAGACTGGACCCAACGACAACCTTGCGATCCTGGCCGCGCTCTCGCTGGCGCAGCCAGGCGACGTGCTGATCTCTGCCTCGGAAGGCTTCTCGCACTCTGCCGTGTTCGGCGACAACACGGCAATCATGGCCAAGAACAAGGGCCTCGCGGGCGTCGTCATCGACGGGATGATGCGCGATCTGGCAGGGCTTCTCCCCGTCGGCATCCCACTGTTCTGCCGTGGCATCACGCCGAACTCGTGCGTGCGCAGCGGCCCCGGCCGCGTCGGCTTTCCGGTGGTGATCGGTGGCGTGACGGTGCACTCGGGCGATATCATCATCGGTGATCGCGACGGCGTCGTGGTGATCCCACAGGGCGAGCTCGATCGCCTGCAGCCGCGCATCGACGCCATCCTGAAGGCCGAGGTCGAGACGCAAGCGAAAATCCGCGGCGGGTTCTCCAATCTCGGCGGCATCGAGGATCTGCTGAAATCGCCGAAGGTCAGGTTCGTCGACTGATCGAGTTGCGCCTCGGTTGCCGCGTGCATCCAAGGCGTTCCAAATGACAAGCGCAGCGATGCAACTGCGGCCCCCGCTTTCCGAGGATCGAAACGATGCTCTTTCCCGAACACTTTCTCGCCGTACGCGCCACCGTTCAGCCGGAGCGGGATGCCGACTTCAACAAATGGTACAACACCGAGCACACGCCGGATGCCGTGAAGGCTTTTCCCGGCTGCATCGGCGGCGCGCGCTACAAGGTTGTGCTCGGAGACGGCTCGCATCAATACGTGGCGCTTTACGCGTTTCCGACCGCCGAGGCGATGGACCGTGCCTTGAGCGGTCCCGAGATCAAGAAGCTGCTCGCCATCTACGACGCCGACGTCGGGTCGTTCTCCACCCGCAACCGGACCACCTACTCGAAAATCTTCGAGTTCATGAAGCTGGCTTGACGGTTTTTCACCGCTGGCAGTAGCGGCTCAATTCAGCTTGGCTCCAGCGCGACTGAGAATCCCAGCCCCGGCTGCACTCGAGCTGCGTCGGTGGCACGACCGGCTGCGTGGCACCTGCGCCGAGGCCCCCGGATGCCGCGCCGGTTGCCGCGGAATTGCCGCCGACCACGCCACCGCTGCCCAGGACGTTGGTGCTGTCGGTGCCGATGCGATCCCGCGGACCGCCAATGGCGCCCGGAGTTCGATCGACAGCCGTGCCTTCGGCGGCGGGCAGCGGGGGAGCGCCACGCTCGCCAGGTACGCCCGTGCCCGGAGCGCGCGTGGCCGGAGAGCCGATGGGTGGTCCGCTGGTGAGGTTGCCGGTCGTCGAGCTGCCCGCTGAGCCGGCCGAAGGGCTCGGCGTTCCGGCGGGACCGGCACCCGTGACGCCACCCGAGCCGCGTGAGGAACCGCTCGTGGAGGCTGCACCGCCACTGCTACCGCCCGAGCCGCCACTCGAGCCGCCACCGCCGCTGGATTGAGCCATCGCTACGCTCGCGCCGAGGGCCAATGCAAGGGTTGCTCCGACGATTTTGGTACGCATCCGGATGCTCCATCATGTTTGCATCCGAAAACCCCGGCCGGCGATCGGCAGTTCCCTTCTGCCCGCCGAGGCGACATCATGCTTCGATAGGTTACGCCGACGAGGAAGGGAGCCTGCATGAAAGTCACAGCCATCGAGACCATCCGCTCGGCCGAGCATCCGAACCTGCTGTGGGTCGAGGTGATGACCGACGAGGGGCTGACGGGGCTCGGCGAGACCTTCTACGGGCCGCAGGCGGCAGAGGGGCATATCCACGGCACCATCGCGCCCTATCTGATCGGCAAGGATGCGCTCAACATCGAGGCTCACCAGGCGCATCTCACCGGCTACATCGGCTTCGCGGGCGCCTCGGCGGAGATGCGCGGACGCTCGGCGGTCGACATCGCGCTGTGGGACATCCTCGGGCAGGCGAAAGGCATGCCGCTGTGCGACCTGCTCGGTGGCCGGGTGCGCGACAAGATCAAGGTCTACAATACGTGCGCCGGCTTCTCCTACGTGCAGGACAAGGCCACCCAGGGCACCTCCAACTTCGGACTATCGAGCCGCAAGGGGCAGTACGAGGACCTCGACGCTTTTCTCAATCGCGCCGATGAGCTGGCCCACTCGCTGCTCGAGATGGGCATCGACGCCATGAAGATCTGGCCGCTCGACTATGCGGCCGAGGCATCGTCCGGCTACTGGATCTCGAACGGCGACCTGAAGAAGGGCCTCGAGCCCTTCGAGAAGATCAGGAAAGCCGTCGGCGACAAGATGGACGTCGCCTACGAGCTGCACTCGCTCTGGAGCCGTCCGCAGGCCATCAAGATCGCGCAGGCGCTCGAGCCCTACCGGCCGATGTGGGTCGAGGACCCCGTCTTCATGGATCATATGCACTCGATCGGCGAGGTGGCGCGGTCCACCCGAAGCCCGATCGCGGTCGGCGAGACGCGCGGGGGCCGCGCCGATTTCCGCTACCTTCTGGAGCTCGAGGCGCTCTCGATGGTGATCATGGACCTCGCCTGGTGCGGCGGCGTCTCGGAGGCGAAGAAGATCGCCACGATGGCCGAGGCCTACCAGACGCCGGTGGCCTTCCACGACTGCACCGGGCCCGTTGCACTCACGGTCTCGACGCATCTTGCGCTGAACGTGCGCAATTGCTGGGTGCAGGAGATCGTGCGCGCCTTCTACTACGGCTGGTACGACAAGTATGTCGGGCCGCTGCCACCGATCGTGAAAGGCGAGATCACCGTGCCGCCGGGCCCCGGACTCGGCGCGAAGCTGCTGCCGGACGTGCGCGGTCGCAAGGGAATCGCGGTCCGGCGCACGGCGATCGGCGACCTGTGAGCAATAGCCGTCCGAGGCGGCGTTGCGCCAGCGCCGCCCCTGGATTATTGGATGGCATCTGGCACTCAGAGCGCCCGTAGCTCAGCTGGATAGAGCATCCGCCTTCTAAGCGGATGGTCGCAGGTTCGAGTCCTGCCGGGCGCGCCAGCTTGCTAGCAAGATGATTGCTTGCACGCTCGCGGCTCAATTGAGTTGCAGCGTGGTCGGCGATCCATTCGCAGGCGCCGCCTCTAAGGTATCGCCGCCATGATTTTCGTCAGCACGGCGCCGAGCGACTCGACTCTGATCAAGCACCTCGAGGCCGACATCGTCCAGCGGGAGCCTGAAAAGGCGATTGCTGCCGTGCGGCGCGATCAGGTCGGCGAGCCGCTGGATGACGACATGTTCCCGACCGCTATCTGGGGCGACAATCACTCCCAGCCGATGAGCCGGCTGCCCCATCTGTTCTATGCCAACGGCTACTGGTGCATTTCCGAGTTGGCCAGGACGATCATCGAGGCCGCTGAGCTGGGTCGAACCCGCATCCGCCCCGTTCAGATCTTCCAGCGTGACCGCATCACGCCCGTTACGGGACGCTTCTACTGCCTTAACATCGCAGAGCCGAAAGCTGCTCTCGCCCCGGATGCCTCGCAAGGCCTGCGTCGCAACCCTTATGCAAAGGTGCCCACTTTCAATTCGCCCTGGTTCATGGCCGACGGTAACATCGCTGCAAAGCGGTGGCACTTCAGGGGGTGGAACTCTGGCGGGACCCTGCGCTTCAGAGGGACTTCTTCGTCTCGGGTCGCC
This sequence comes from Hyphomicrobiaceae bacterium, assembly GCA_050249405.1. GTDB lineage: Bacteria > Pseudomonadota > Alphaproteobacteria > Rhizobiales > Hyphomicrobiaceae. The sequence goes on from JBFWQN010000123.1 coordinate 8,987, forward strand.
TCGGCACGGCACTCATCGAAGCCGGGATGGCCAGGGCATTCCGCCTGTTCTCTTGTAGGATCGTCGACTGACGAGACATCGGATCGCCCGCCGTCGTTCGTGCCGCTCAAATCACATCGCAACCTCAATCACATAATTGTTCGCACCTTTAATCGGGACGGCCCGCTACGAGAATCGCGCTTTACCTGAGCCGCCTGGGTGGCGGATGCAACTTCATCCATTTCTGTGTGGGCTCGCCGGATGTCTCGCGCCCTGGACGGGCGTGCGGTGGGGTCTGGACCGCTGTTGCGGGTCTTGTCTCGGGCAGGGAACATCGCTTATAAGGCGCTTTCGAGCCGCCCGGCGGGGCATGCCGTGGCGGCTCCCGATGCTTTCCTAAACCCATACAGGGTTCAGCTGCGCCGCCCCTCGCGGGGTGTCGTCGCGGTGTCTCGCTCGCCGGGACACGCCGAGCCCGCCAGAAAGGACGAAGCAAAATGCCCAAGATGAAGACCAAGAGCAGCGCCAAGAAGCGCTTCAAGATGACCGGCACGGGCAAGGTGAAGGCCCAGGCGGCCGGCAAGCGTCACGGCATGATCAAGCGGACGGCCAAATTCGTCCGGACGGCGCGCGGCACCATGGTGCTCAACGACAGCGACGCCAAGATCGTCAAGAAGTACATGCCGTACGCACGCTGATTAGTGGGGCCTTGGGTTGCCCATCTGGCAACCGGCCCGTCCAATCACGATCATCATCTCGAAGTGACGGAGATTTCCCATGGCGCGCGTCAAGCGGGGCGTTACCGCCCATGCCAAGCACAAGAAGGTCCTGAAGCAGGCCAAGGGCTACTACGGCAGGCGCAAGAATACGATCCGGGTCGCCAAGCAGGCGGTCGAGAAGGCGATGCAGTACGCCTATCGCGACCGCAAGGTGAGGAAGCGTACCTTCCGGGCGCTGTGGATCCAGCGGATCAACGCGGCGGCACGCGAGCACGGCCTCACGTACGGCCGATTTATCCACGGTCTCTCGGTCGCCGGGATCGAGATCGACCGCAAGGTGCTGGCGGATCTCGCGGTGAAGGATGCCGTGGGCTTCAAGGCGCTCGTCGATCAGGCGCAGGCCGCCGTCAAGGTGGCTTGAGCATACCTCTCGATATCGGATGACCGGGCCGGAAGGAGCGCGCTCCTTGCGGCTTTCGGCATTGCAGCGAGCGACGTTCCATGTCCGCAACCGAACTCAGCACCATCGAGTCCGAGCTCTCGGCCGACATCGCCAAGGCCGGCGACCTCGCGGCGATCGAGGCCGTGCGCATTGCCTCGCTCGGTCGCAAAGGGCGCATTCCCGAGCTGATGAGCCGGCTTGGCAAGATGGCGCCGGACGAGCGCAAGAGCTTCGGTGCCGCCGTCAACCAGATGCGGGACCGGGTCACGGCCGCCCTCGAGACCCGCAAGGCGGCGCTCGAGGGCGAGGCCATGGCCGCAAAGCTCGCCTCCGAGAGGGCCGACGTCACACTGCCGGTCAGGCCAGGGCCCGTCGCCGAGGGGCGCATCCATCCGATCAGTCAGGTGTTCGACGAGATCGCCGAGATCTTCGCCGACATGGGCTTCGCCATCGCCGAGGGGCCAGACATCGAGACGGACGACCTCAACTTCACCAAGCTCAACATCCCGCCGGAGCACCCCGCGCGACAGATGCACGACACGTTCTACCTGAAGTCGCCCGAGCGGATCGCCAGGGGCGAGGCGCCGATGCTGCTGCGAACCCACACCAGCCCGGTGCAGGTGCGCACGATGCTTTCACAGAAGCCGCCGATCCGCATCATCGTCCCGGGCCGCGTGTACCGCATGGACTCGGACGCAACGCACACGCCGATGTTCCACCAGATCGAGGGCCTCGTCATCGACGAGAGCACGCACTTCGGCCACTTGAAGTGGTGCCTCGAGGAGTTCTGCAAGGCGTTCTTCGAGGTTGACGAGGTGAAGATGCGCTTCCGCGCCTCGCACTTCCCGTTCACGGAGCCGTCGGCCGAGGTCGACGTCGGCGCCGAGGCGATCGGAAAGCCCGGCCGGTGGCTCGAGATCCTGGGGTGCGGGATGGTGCATCCGAAGGTGATCGAGATGTGCGGTCTCGACCCCGAGAAGTACCAGGGCTGGGCCTTCGGCATGGGCCTCGACCGCATCGCGATGCTGAAATACGGGATTCCTGACCTACGCGACATGTTCAATGCCGATCTGAGATGGCTCCGCCACTACGGCTTCACCTGCCTCGACGTGCCGACGTTAGCGGGGGGGATGGGGGGGTGAGGTGGTCGGGCCCTCTGCGTGGTATAGTCCGGCACGTTGAGTTGCCCCCAGCGCACGGAGGCTCACAGGTGGACCAGATCGGT
>JBFWQN010000124.1:0-11235 GCA_050249405.1 Hyphomicrobiaceae bacterium
ATATCGTGCGTGACGCAGATCATCGTCATGCCGGAGCTCGCCAGCTCGATCATGTCGTCGTGCACCTCCTTGATCATCTCGGGATCGAGCGCCGAAGTCGGCTCGTCGAACAGCATGATGCGCGGGCTCATGCACAACGACCGCGCGATTGCGACACGCTGCTGCTGGCCGCCCGAAAGCTGGCCCGGATATTTCGAGGCCTGCTCCGGGATTTTCACGCGTGTGAGATATTGGGTCGCCATCTTCTCGGCCTCGGCGCGGGGCATCTTTTTCACCCACGTCGGCGCGAGGCACAGGTTGTCCATCACGGTGAGGTGCGGAAACAGATTGAACGATTGGAAAACCATGCCAACCTCGGCACGGATTTTGTCGACGTTCCTGAGGTCGCTCGTCAGCTCCGTCCCATCGACGGTGATCTTGCCCTGCTGGTGCTCCTCCAGCCGGTTGATGCAGCGGATGAGCGTCGACTTGCCCGAGCCCGACGGTCCGCAGATGACGATCTTCTCGCCCTCCGCGACGGTCAGGTTGATGTTTTTCAGGACGTGGAACTCGCCGTACCACTTGTGCACGCCAGTCATCTCGACGGGCGCACGCGTGCTGGCAGTGCCAGCTGCCGCGCTTTCCGCATGACGAGCGGTTGCCATGCATCCTCCCGGATAACTTTCGACGGATCGCCGGCAATCTTGCCGATCTTCGGCTCGTTGTGAGGTAGAGTACGGCGGCGAAGGCCGTTTGCGCAATATCAATGTCCTGACAGCCTGCCTGCCGTTAGGGCACGCCCGCTCAGGCGCCCCCCTGCCTGCCGAGCGCGCCAACTCGGCGTGTTTATTTTTGCAACCATATGTTGTATGAATCGAGACGATTGATTTGCTTGGACAGCGTGGGTTCCGCGGGTCCGTTGCGTGCACAGAGCGTCCAACGGATTGCTAGATGGCACGCGCGCCTTCGAGACGACAGATCGGCACCTTCGACGAGCCCGCGCACGGCCGAGCCGCTATCGAGCGATCGCGGCTGCTGATGCCCGTCGCGGCGGGGCTTCTCGCCGTCGTTGTCGCGACGACGGGAACCCTTCTCAGGCTGCGCTCCATGGCAACCACCGCGGATGAGACCGCCGGAGTGGCGGAGCCCCGCGTGTCCCTGCCGAGCGAATGGCGCAAGATGGCGCTGCTGCTGCCTATTCCCCTGGTCGGCTCTCCCGGCCTACGGCCCATCGCCGCTGCGGCGAGGACCGACGACTCCGGAGCCGCGACGGCCGCCGGCGTGCCGGTCGAGGCCTCGCCCCCCTCGATCGCGAGCGAGGATGTGGCGGCCGAGCCCCCTGCACCGGTTGACAGTCACCAATCTGCTTCCAAAGCCATCACTCCGCCGTCGGCACGACAAGTCTCAGCCATGGCGCGAGACAATGAGATGCCGAGGGACGACGTCGCGCCCGAGGACACGCCGGGCCAAAACGCCGTGGCGAGTTGGGAGGCGCGACTGGCGCTGGATAGCGTGACGTTGCTGCCTTATATTTCAGCAGCGTCCGCCCCGGTTCGGCCAGACGCACCGGTGCCGGACGAGCCTGATGCCGCGCCCGAGCCGGTTGCTACGCCCGAGCTGTCGACAGCTGCCGCGCCGGCTGCAACGGCCGATCTCACGCCCTCCGTCACGGAGCCACTGATCGCCGTGTCCGAGCCATCACCGGTCGACCGCTCGAGCCCGCCAGTCAGCCCAGACGTCGCCGAGCCGAGCACGCCACCGGCATCGGCCGCGCCGCCGATGCCGGCGGCGGTGCCAGTGGAAAGCGCAACGACCGCCGGGCAAGGCGACGACGGCGCCGTTCCCCCGGCTGCCGGCCACAGCCCGCCGCTCGATGACGCCATGCCTCCGCCGCAGCGCAAGCCGGATTGGCTGTCAGCCCGAGCCGCATCGCCGGTCGAGCGACAGCCACCCCTTCCGTTGCGCAAGCCGGAATGGCTCGTGCGCAAGCGTGCTCATCCGGAAGTCGTCGCAAGGCCGCGCAGGGTGCCCGTTGCTGCCCCGGTGCAGCAGCCACGGCGTCCCGAGGAAAGCCTCTCGTTCGGGAGCCTCGACCGCACCGCGCCGTGACACGAAAGCTGCGCCTCACTCGTCAGCTCTTGGCGGGATCGCTGCGGCGCACGTCCTGGCGGCTCACGATCTCGCCGGAGAGGCCGGCGAACCGACCCCGCATCTTGAGCATCTCCTTCTCGGACGAAAGCGCGGAGCGGTGCGCCTTGTCCACCTTCCCGAGCGACGCCCACAGCCTGCTTTCGGCCTTGAGCCCCAGCCCCTTCAAGCCGAACACCACACCCTTGGAGGCCATCAGGGCGGCTGGCAGCAATCCCCGCTCCCGCCGGGTGAGCGCCACCTCGTTCTGCTGCATGGCGGCCGTCGTCAGCATCTTGTTGACGATCTCCTCCTCCGGCACCGGCCCCTCGCCGTAATAGTTGTAGAGGAGCGGCCAGTCGGATTGGCGAATTTCAGCGCCGCGCCTCCGGGCCTCGCGGAAGAAGGCCTGGTCCTCCATGCCGAGCTTGTTGAAGGCCGGATCGAAGCGAAGGCCGAGACCCTGGGCGTCGACGAGCCGCCGCCGGAAGGACACGTTGCCGGCGCCGCACTTCTCGAGCTCGGCGCCGTGCGGATACCGCTCGCGAACACCGTGGATGCGCCCGTTCACGACATCCGCACCCAGCTCCGCCAGCGATCGCAGGTGCCCCGCCAGCCAGCCTCGCTCGAGGATCATGTCGTCGTCGGTGAACAGGAAAGCCTCGGCTCTCGTCTCGGCCAGTGCCACCTCGATCGCCTTGTTCCGGGCGCTCGAATAGCCGGCCACAGGCTCGTGCCCGTAATGCACCGGCCAAGGCAGCGCCTCCACGGCAGGCTTGACGTAGGCCTCCCACGCGCTCTCGGGATTGTTGTCGGCGACGACGATCTCGAAGGCGACGCCATCGGGAATATCCAGCCGGGCGACGGACTCGACGAGCTTCGCGAAGGTCTGTGGCCGTCGATAGGTGCAGACGAGCAGGGCCGCCGAACGGATGGCGTGCGCGTCGGTCATTCGATCCCCCAAGATCCGCTGCCCGCCGTCTATAGACCACGGCCCCCGTCGCCGGTAGCGTGACCCGCCGACAAGACTGCGCCGGGAGCGACGCCTGATCGACAGTGCCACAATCGTGCGCCTCACGGAGCTGCCCGGCTGGCAAGTGCGAGCGGCCGGGCTCGACCCAATTTTCTTCGACGCCAGTCTGACCAAGACCTTCACTGACGAGGCGGCACGGAGGGCGTTTCGCGAGCGCTGGCTTGGCCGGTTTCTCGTGCGCTGGCCGGAGCTGGCGCACGTGGCGTTGACCGATACCGGCGCGCTCGTCGGCTACATCGTCGGCGCGCATGGCGATCCGGCGTTGGACGCTGCGTTCTCCGAGATCGGCTTCTACCGGGTGCTGCGCCACCTGACGCCGCGCTATCCGGCCCACCTGCACATCAACCTCGCCGCCGGCGCCCGCAATCAGGGGGTAGGCTCACGCCTGATCGCAGCCTTCCTCGCCGATGCCAAGGGCGCCGGCCTGCCTGGCGTCCACCTCGTCACCGGACGCGACTCGCGAAACCGCAGCTTCTACGCCAGGAACGGCTTCGCCTGCGTGGCCGAGCTCGATTGGGGCGGCACGCCCATCGTGATGCTGGCGCGCGATGCTTGATCGCGCGCCACGACCTCACCGAGCCAGGAACATCACCCCAGCGAGCGAGATGGCAGCACCACCCGCGCGCACGATCCAGGCTCCACCCTTCACGTGCGTGAGCAGCGACAGCGCAATTCCCGCGAGGTGCAGCGCACCCGTCGCCACGACGAAACCGGCGCTGTAGGCGAGAGCGCTCTGTCCGGCTGGCAGCTCCGCGCCGTGCGCATGGCCGTGGAAGATCGCGAACGCACCGACGATCACGGCCGCCACCCAGAGCGGCGGGCGCACGGCGCCGGCCACCATCACACCCAGCACCACGGCCGAAAGCGCGATCCCCACCTCGACCGCGGGCAATGTGACTCCCGCCGCGGCGAGCGCACCGCCGAATGCCATGACCAGCGGAAAGACCACCGGCAGAAGCCACACGGCCGGGGCGCCGAGAAAGGCACCCCACAGCCCGACGGCGATCATCGCCACGACATGATCGAGGCCGCCGATGGGATGTGCGAGGCCGGACAGGAAACCGCCCGATACGGCTCCCCCCTCGACGTGGGCGAGCGCGGAATCCGCGATCAAGCAAAAAAGCGATGCCGTTGCGGCAAGGCCTGATGCGCTGCGCGCAAGCGAGGAGCCTTCGGCCCCTCGCGCTCCCCTGACCAGGGCAGAGCCCTGGACCCATCGCACGGTCATGATGCTACCCCCGGCTCAACCCCTTCTCGCTCAGCTCGGCGAGATAGCCGGCCCAGCGCTCGTCCTTCTCGCGGCCGAGCCGCTCGAGATAATCCCAAGTGAAAAGCCCCGTGTCATGGCCATCGTCGAAAGCGATGCGCACCGCGTAGTTGCCGACGGGCTGCAGATCGCGAATGCGCACGTTGCGCTTGCCGCCGACGGTGACCCGTTGCGAGGGACTGTGCCCCTGCACCTCGGCCGAAGGGCTCATCACGCGAAGCATCTCGGCCGAGAGCCGGTACGTTGCGGCCGGGAACGCCACCTCGAGCGAGGTGCCGCCGTCGATCGGCGTCAGCTTCGGCGGCTCTGGCCGCTTGCCCTCCGAGGCGAGCAGCTCCGACCAGGCTTTGGCCGCGATCTCACCGAAGATGCGCGCGTGAAGGCCTGCAGGCTCGGTCGCGACGATCGGCTGGCCGGAATCCGAGCGGGCACGGATGTCGATGTGCAGCGGCACCGCGCCCAGGAACGGCACACCGAGGCTTGTCGCCTCCGCCTCGGCGCCGCCGTGACCGAAGATCTCGTGCCGCTCACCGCATTTGGAGCACACGAAATAGCTCATGTTCTCGATGATGCCGAGCACGGGGACGTCCGTGCGGCGGAACATGTTGAGGCCCTTCCTCGCATCGATCAGCGCCAGATCCTGCGGCGTCGAGACGATGATCGCGCCCGACAGCGGCACTTGTTGCGCCATGGTGAGCTGCACGTCGCCCGTGCCGGGCGGCATGTCGATGACGAGCACGTCGAGCTCGCCCCACTCGACCTCGCGCAGCATCTGCGTGAGCGCCTGCACCACCATCGGCCCGCGCCAGATGACGGGCGTCCCCTCGTCGACCATGAAGCCCATCGACATGCACGCGAGCCCCCAGCCGACCACCGGCTTGAGCTTGTTGCCAGCCCCGACCTCCGGCCGCCCGGTCAGTCCGAGCAGCCGCGGCTGGGACGGCCCGTACACGTCGGCATCCAGAATGCCGGCCTTGAGGCCGTTGGCCTGAAAGGCGAGCGCCAGGTTGACGGCAGTGGTCGACTTGCCGACGCCGCCCTTGCCCGAGGCGACGGCGATCATATGCCGTATGCCCGGCACTCCGCCGGTTCGTCCCGCCTTGCCCTGCGCTCCCGACCCTGCTCTCGCGGGTGCCGCGTGGTCATGTCCGTGGCCGTGGCCGTGATCATGGCCGTGCCCGTGCTGGTGGCCGCCCCGCGGACCGCCCTCCATGCGTGCCCGCGCCTCCTGCACGCGGCGACTCTCCGGCGGCCCCGCCCGGCTGGCCGGGGGAGAACCGCCGGTCTGCCGTTGGCGCCCGGCAGCATCGGCCGTCAGCACCGCAGTGACGCCCACGAGGCCCGGCAGGTCGCGCACCACCTTCTCGGCAGCCTGCCGTAACGCCTCCAGCTCCTCGGCCCGCTCGGCGGGCACGGTGATCGAGAAATACGCCTTGGCATCCCGGATCAGCACCTCGGAGACGAGGCCGAGATCGACGATATTGCCGGTGAGATCCGGCCCCTTGACGCGCTTGAGGGCTTCCAGGACCTGGGCCTGCGTAACGGCCATGAGTGACGCCTTTCGCCGGTGGTGGTGACTTCGCAAAAACAGAGCGCGAAGCTCAGGATTGATCGTGGCGCGGGTTATGCCAGATGACGGGAACGGAGTCATCCGCGTGGGCCGAGGCATTTCACGCTCCGCCGCAGGACCTTATATGCTTCGGATCGATCGAGCGGCAGAGCGGAGACGAGCGCATGAACGAGTTGCAGGTCCGCCCCGACCTCGAGGACACCCGCCTTTTCGCGACCGTTCAGGGCATCGACCAGGAGGGAAGGCCGGTCGCGACCGATGTCGTCTCCGAGCGTCCGCTCACGCTGTTTCTCAACGCCCGCGAGATCGTGACGATGATGACCATCGGCGATCATCCGGAGCTGCTCGCCGTCGGCTACCTCTTCAACCAGGGCATGCTCAGGCCCGACGACGAGATCACGGGCGTCGACTACGACGACGACATCGCCACCGTCGTGGTGCGCACGGCCCGCGAGACCAATTACGAGGACAAGCTCAAGAAGCGCGTCCAGACCTCCGGTTGCGCGCAAGGCACCGTGTTCGGCGACCTGATGGCCGAGATCGAGGGGATCGAGCTGTCGAAGGGCGCACGCCTGAAAACGTCTTGGCTCTACGCGCTCACCCATAAGATCAATACGACGCCGTCGCTCTACCTGAAGGCCGGCGCCATCCACGGCTCGGTGCTGTGCGAGGCGGACCGGCCGCTCGTCTACATGGAGGACGTGGGCCGCCACAACGCGGTCGACAAGGTGGCGGGCTACATGCTGCTCAACCGTGTCTCCCCCGACGACAAGATCTTCTACACCACCGGCCGCCTGACCTCCGAGATGGTCCTGAAAACCGTGAAGATGCGCATTCCCGTGCTGGTCTCGCGCTCGGGCTTCACGGCGTGGGGCGTCGAGCTCGCGCGCCAGACCGGCCTCACGCTGATCGGCCGCGCGCGCGGGCGCCGCTTCGTCGCCCTCTCGGGCGCGGAGCGGATCGAGTTCGATGCCGACCTGTCGAAAGTCGCCGAGGAGGACCGCAAGCACGGCCGCAAAGGCGCCGAGGTGGATCGCGACTGAGCGCTGCCGCACTATCGAATGTCCCCGCTCAGCCGCCGGCGCCGATCTTGCGCGCCGGGACGTCGGTGCACACGGAGACGGCCGGTGGCGGCCGGTTGCAGGCGCAGGCCGCTGTGCGGCCCGTCTGATCGATGCGGCAGCCGCTCCGCTGCATGGTGCGGCGCATGTGCACGAACGAGGGTCCGGCGGTGCCACCTGCGAAGGCCGCGTTGAAGAGCAGGCATCCGGCGTAGGATACGCTCGACCTCTTTCGCGTTCCCGTGACGGCATTGTCCGACACCTCGTTGTCGGACTGGCAATTCATGTTCACGGCAAGATCGAAGCCCGCGATGCGGTTGTCGGTCACCGAGGTGCGATAGGCGCCGATATCGAGGTAGACCGCCGAGCGGAATCCGCCACTCCGGTTCCACGACACGCCCCCGCCATCCCTGAGGATGTTGTCGGCGATGACGAAGCCCGTGCCGCCCGACACGTTGATCGCGCCGGCGTCCGTGACCAGCCTCAGTGGCCGCTCGACGTGATTGCCGGCGAAGCTGCTGGTGCCCGCCGCCTTGTCGCTGTCCATGAAGAAGCGGTCGGTCACGTAGAGAGCACGCGCGGCAAGGTTCGAAAGCTCGTTGCCCTCGATGCGCGCGAACGTGACGTCCGCGACGGAGATGGCGTCCCCGGCATAGGCCGTGCCGATACGCCGGAAACGGTTGCCGCTGACGACGGCACCGGGGGCGGCGGCGCTGCCGCGCACGTGCTCGATGCGCAGCCCCGTGCCGCCCACCTCGTCGAACGTGCTGTCGGCGATGCGCACATTGCTGCCGCCGGAAATGCGCACGGCCCGGCCGCCGATTCCGCTGAAGCGCACGCCCTCGATGGCGACCCCGGTCGAATTCTCGACGAGCATCGCCTCGCCCGCCATCACGACGCGCTCGAGGCGCGGAGCACCGCCGCTTTCGGCCCAGCGATAGTATTGATCGCCGCCGACACCGATGAAGCCGCCGTCGATCGAGTGCCTGGTCCCGGCCAGGGCGATGTTGCGCAGCGTCGTGTTTCGGCAGGAGGCGAGGGTGACCAGATTTTCGAGACGCGGGACCACGATCCGGCGCAACAGCGCCTCGTCGCCGGCAACGAGGTAAAGCACGCCTGCCTCGCCGGATGGCCGGTGCAGCCATTCGCCGCTCGAGCTGAGAAACGCCGGGTGATCCTCGAGCCAGACGTGCTGCGACCCCTTGTGGAACGGGCCGACGCCGCCGGCACGGCGGGCGGCCTTGGCGAGCTCGATCGAGCCGTCCACACGATCGAGCCGAGCCTCGATGCCGCCGTCCGGCATCGTCGCATAGCCGCGCACGCGCAGCCGCGACACCGCCCAGCCGATCGGCGCGACGATCTCGAACCCCTGAGCATCCGGCCAGAGCGGCAGCGACGGCGTCCGCAGGCGGACGCTATAGCTGCCCCGTGCATAGCCCCAGCCAGCGACCGAGATGCGTGATCGCTCCGCCATCGGGTCGATGTCGGGATGACGGGCGCGCGGCAGCGCAGTCGCCGTTCCCGAGGCTGTATCCAGATCGTAAAGCTGCTGGACGCTTCCCTTCGGCACGGTGGCGGTGAGCACCGGGGCCGCGGTGGTCCCGAGCTGGCCGTCCCAGCGCTGCCAGCGCGACGGCTCGAGCAGCGTGCCGCCGAGAAGGACGGGCGGAGCGTCGGCGGATGCGCCCTCGATGATTACGGCCCGCTCCGAGGTCCCGCAGCGAAGGCCTTGAAGACGGATCGGCTCGTCGAGCGGATACACGCCGGCCGAAAGCCGCAGCGTCACACGCTGACCGGGCTCCTTCTCCAGCAGTGCGAGACCGTGAGCGATGGATGCCGGCGTGCTCGCGGTTCCGGCGGCATCGGACGCCGCCTGCGTGCCATCCGGGGCAATCAGGATCGTCGCTCCGACCGGCGTTTGTGCCGGCACAGCCTTCGGGGCGACGACGGCCATCGCAGCCAGCACGACGACACCGAACGACAGACCACGACTGCGCGCCGTCATGTGACCTCCGAAGCCTATTGCCCCCGCAAGCCTGGCGAAACGACCGGAAGGTCGTGGCGCAGCCCGCTATCTGACGGCAACAACGGAGGAGGCCGGACGGTTCCTGTTGCAGCGGGAGCGGCGAGCACGCGGCTCGCCGCGAGACTGCGAGGGCTACCGCAGCCGCGTGGCCTTCAGCTCGGTGAGCTTGCCGTCCTTCTCGGCCGTCTCGCGCAGCAGAGCCGACGGCTCCCAGCGCTTGCCGTAGCGCTGATGCCACGAGGCGATCTGGTTGTAGACCTCCCGCGCACCGATGGTATCGCCCCAGAACATGAGGCCGCCGCGGTAGCGCGGAAAGCCGAAGCCGTGCAGCCACATCACGTCCAGGTCGGAGGCGCGGATGGCCTTGCCCTCCTCGATGATCTTGCAGAACTCGTTGATCGAGCCGAACAGCAGCCGGTGCAGGATCTCCTCGTTGGTGAAGCTGCGCTGCTCGATGTTGTTCTCTGCGGCAACCTTCTTGATCAGTGCCTCGACCTCGGGATCGACGTGGGGCGTGCGATCGCCCTTCTCGTAGCGGTACCAGCCCTTGCCGGCCTTGAGGCCGACACGCCCCGCCTCGACGAGACCGTCGGGGATGGGCAGCATGCGGTAGCTGGGGTCGGCGGCCTTGCGCCGCTTCCGCGTGTCGTAGGAGATGTCGAGGCCCGACATGTCGTTCACCTTGAACGGCCCGACCGGATAGCCGAAGTCCTCCATCACCTTGTCGATCTGGTGGGGAAGCGCGCCCTCCTCCACCATCAGGTTCTGCTCCATGGTGAAGGGGATGCGGCTGCGGTTGGCGGCAAAGCCGTCGCAGTTGCCCGCGTAGCCCGAGATCTTGTTGATGTCGCGCCCGAGCTTCATGGCGGCGGCGAGCGTCTCCGGTGCCGTCTTCGAGGCGTTCACCACCTCGAACAGCTTCATGACGTTGGCCGGCACGAAGTAGTGCGTGCCCGCCACCTTCTCCGGCCGCTTGGTCACGGCCGCGATCTGGTCGATATCGAGTGCGGAGGTGTTCGTGAACAGCAGCGCCTCGGGCTTCATGACGGCGTCGAGTTGCTTGAACACCTCCTTCTTCACGTCCATGCGCTCGAACACGGCCTCGATGACGGCGTCGGCATCGCCGATGTCCTCCATCCGCTCGACCGGCGTGATGAGGCTCATGCGCTTGTCCATCTCCTCCTGTGCGAGGGAGCCGCGCTTCACGCTCGTCGCATAGTTGGCCTTGATGCGCTCGATGCCTTTGGCCAGCACCTCCGGATTGGCGTCGACCAGCTTCACCGGCATCCCGGCGTCCGCGAAGCTCATGGCGATGCCGCCGCCCATGGTGCCGGCACCGACCACGGCCATGGTCTTGATCTCGGGCGTCCCCAGATCCTTGGGCAGGTTCGGAATGCGGGCAATCTCGCGCTCGGCAAAGAAGGCATAGCGCAGCGCCTTGGCCTCGGGCGTGTTCTCGAGCTCGCCGAAGAGGCGCCGCTCGGTCGCAATGCCCTCGTCGAAGGGCTGCGTGCAGGCCGCCTCCACCGCCTGGATGCACTTCTCGGGCGCCGGCTGGCCGCGCATCCTGCGCGCATATTGCTTGCGGGCGGCATCGAACATCCCGGGATCGGCCTTGGCCTCCGCAAGCTTCTCGTTGCGATCGCGCACGCGCGGCAGCGGACGCTTGTCGGCAATGCCCTTGGCGTAGGCGATGGCCTCGGCGCGCAGGTTTTTCCCCGGCACAATGTCGTCGACGATGCCGAGCTTCCGCGCCTCGTCCGCCGGCACGTGTCGGCCGGAGACGATCATGTCGAGCGCGATCTTGGGGCCGACGATGCGCGGCAGTCGCTGCGTGCCGCCGCCGCCCGGCAGGATGCCGATCTGCACCTCGGGAAGCCCGACCTTGGCCTCCGGCACGGCGATGCGATAGTGGCAGGCGAGTGCATTCTCGAGGCCACCGCCGAGGGCGTAGCCGTGGATGGCGGCTACCACCGGCTTCTTGCCCTGATCCAGCACGTCGTAGGTGCGCTTCGTCGGCGTAGCGCGCGGCTTGCCGAAGCCACGGATATCGGCGCCCGCGATGAACGTGCGGCCGGCTCCGATCATTACCATGGCCTTCACGGCCGGATCTGCCTCGCCCTTCTCCAGCGCGGCGATGATGCCGTCCGACACGCCCGGACCGAGTGCGTT
>JBFWQN010000125.1:0-11232 GCA_050249405.1 Hyphomicrobiaceae bacterium
AGGTGATCCGGGTCGCGCTCGACCAGTACAACGGCCACCACACGGTCAATGTGCGGGTCTGGTATCGCGACGGCGACCAGCTCAAGCCGGGGAAGACGGGCATCACGGTCGGGGTGAAGCACCTCGCGGCGCTAGCCGAGGCCTCAGGGAAGGCGCTGGAGCGCGCCGTTGAGCTTGGGCTGATAGAAGACACCGGGGGCGGCCGATGAACGCCCTACAGCCCGCCGCAGCGGCCTTCTACGACACCATCAACGGGGCGGCCACGCCCGACCAGCTCGACAACCTCGGCCGTGCCGTATGGCATCACTGGGGCAAGGGCGAGTTCTCCGACGACGAGGCGCAGTTCCTCGCGGGCGCGATCGACAAGCGGAGGCCGATGGGTCGCCGCACGTCCAGCGTGCCCGGCAGCGTCACCATGAAGCCCGTAGGGCGGCTTGCCGGCCGTCTGGGCAGCATCTTCCCCCGCCGACGCCCGCAACGCTCTCCCGACCGCAAGGCATCACGCGAGAGGCAACGCATGCTCGGCGGCGCTGGCCATCTGCCGCCGCAGGTGCGCCAGCACTACACCCAAGGCGAGCGCGCCGTGCTGTACGTGATCTCAACCGAGGTGAAGCGCACAGGCGTCTGTGACTGGCCTATAGCGAAGATCGCGGCCATGGCTGGCGTCTGCCGCACGACCGCACAGAACGCCATGCGTGAGGCGCAGCGGCTCGCCCACATCATCGTCGAACAGCGCCCCGTGCCCGGCAAGAAGAACCTCACCAACGTGGTGAAGGTGATCTCGCGGGAGTGGTGCGCGTGGCTCAAGCGAGGCCCTATAGGGTTCAAAATGTTGGACCCCACGAAGATCATAGATATTCAGAAAGAGGGATCAGCGCGAGCGGAGAGGCCGCAAGGGGCTATCCGAGGGGAGTACGAGGCGAGGTCGGGGCCACCACGACGATGGGAGTGGAGGCGACGTGCCTAGCGACCCGTACTATCAGACACCGCACTGGCGCAGATTGAGGGCAGCAGCCCTTCAACGTGACCGGCATACGTGCGTGGTGCGCGGCTGCGGACAACCGGCGTGCGTCGTCGACCACATCAAGCGCAGGCGTGACGGCGGGCTCGACGTGCTCGACAACGTGCGCTCTCTCTGCCGCGAGCACGACAACCAGGTGAAGGAACGGCCGAACGGGAAGCGCGGCAACTCGGGCAAGCTCGTGGTGCGTGGCTGCTATCCGGACGGCTCGCCGATGGACCCGACGCATCCATGGTTCAAGGGCAGGCCCCGGGGGGTTCAGACACTGAGAACTAGTCGGGGGGCTCAACCGCGGGGGCCCTCGAAACACACTTAGTTTCGGAGCGATTTTATGGGCTTACGAGGAATTGGAGCAAAGCCGGTCGATCGGGAGAAACCCCGAAAAAGGGGTCGCCCGCCCAAGCCGAAGGCCTGGGAAGCGCCCGGGCTCACGCGCGCCGAGCGGGTACGTGCATTCATAGAAACCCTCTACATCACGTCCGGAGTGCACGCCGGAAAACCGTTCAAAATTCGCGACTGGCAATGGCGCATCATCGAGGCGATGTACGCGACCGACGCGGACGGCCGGCGCTTCATCCGGAAGGTGCTGATCACCATCCCGCGCAAGAACGGGAAGACGCAGCTCGCGGCGGCGCTCGCGCTCTGCCACCTCGTCGGGCCCGAGGCCGAACAGCGCGGCCAGGTGTACAGCGCGGCTGCCGATCGGAAGCAGGCCGCGCTGATCCTCAAAGAGCTGGTCGCGTTCGTGCGCGCCGACGAGAAGCTGATGAAGCGGATCATCATCCGCGAGCACTCGAAGACGCTCGAAGACGTGGAGACCGGCAGCACCTACGAGGCGTTGTCGTCGGACGCCCGCAAGGCGCACGGCCTCAACGTGTCGTTTGCCATCATGGACGAGCTGGCGCAGTGGCCGAAGCGCGATCTCTATGACGCGCTGACAACCGGCGGCGCGGCGCGCGCGGAACCGCTGTTCGTGACGATCTCGACGCAGAGCCACGACAAGAACAGCGTGATGTCGGAAATGGTCCAATACGGCGAGCGCGTGCGCGACGGCGTGATCGACGATCCGACCTTCCTGCCGATCATCTTCGCCGCGCCCGACGACGCGGACCCGTGGTCGGAAGAGACGTGGTTCGCCTGCAATCCGGCGCTCGGCGACTTCCGGTCGCTCGAAGAGATGCGCGCGGCGGCGGCGGAAGCCAAGGCGCTGCCGGCGCGCGAGCCGGCGTTCCGGTTGCTATATCTCAATCAGCCGGTCGACGCGACGGCCCGCTTCCTCAACGCCCGCGACTGGCACGCCTGCAAGCGCAGCGACATGACCGGCGGTCTATTCGGGCAAATGACCTTCTCGAAGCAACGCTGCATCCTGGGGCTTGATCTCTCGTCGACCACGGACCTGACCGCCCTCGCCGCATGGTTCCCGCAGACGCATGACCTGTTGTGCTGGTTCTGGATGCCGGCGGACAACTTGGAGGAAGCCGAGCGGCGCGACCACGTTCCCTATCGCCTCTGGCATCGGCAAGGCTTCATCGAAGCCACGCCCGGCCGCGCGATCGACAAGTCGTTCGTGGTGCACCGCATGGCCGAGCTCACGAAAGACTACGCCGTGCAGTTCTGTGCGGCCGACCGTTGGCGGCTCGACGAGGTGCGCCGGATCATGGCCGAGCAAAGCGTGAAGATCGAGCTTATGGAGTTCGGCCAGGGCTGGAAGGATATGGGCCCGGCGATCGACGCGATCGAGACGGCCGTGCTCCGCAAAGAGCTACATCACCCCGGCCATCCCGTGCTCGACATGTGCGTGGCGAACGCCGTCACCGTGAGCGATCCGACCGGCGCGCGGAAGCTGGTCAAAGAAAGGGCCACGGGCCGCATTGACGGGCTCGTGGCCGCAACGATGGCGATCGGCGCGGCCGTGAAGACCGCGCCGAAGAAAGAGAGCGTCTACAAGACGCGCGGGCTGGTCACGCTCGTGGCGTCGAGATAGCGGTCAATGCAGGCCTTCGCCAGCACGAGGCGGGCGCGGTTGACGTGCACATAGCGGTCGACCCGATGCCGTTTCTTCGCCGTCGAGATCAGGCGCTTGGTGAACAGCAGAATTTCACCCGGCGCGATCTCGTCGACAATGCGGGATACCTCGTCGGGCTTTGGCGGCACGATCGCGCCGTCGTCGCCTACGGCGTAGGACGCTGGAAAGAACAGCGGCTCGCCTCTGGCGCTCATTGTCTGGGTCATACGTCGGCCCTCCGAACACGGCCGACGCCCTTGAATTTCTGGCGGGTCCGCAGCGCCTTGAACGATGCTGCCGCCAGAATGCGGAGGTACGCTTGCTCCACCATAGAGGCGACGGCTTTCAGCATCTCGGCGCTGTCCATCATCTGCCCCATCATCGTGTCGACGTGCTTGTGCTCGACCTTCCCGTGCATCGCTACGAGTGCCGGCTTGTCCATCAACATGACGGCGTAGGACATGCGCGCCGCGACGGCGCAATTGATCATTTCCTTGTCGCTGGGCCAGAGGCCATCTTTGCCGAGCGACTTGTCCCGCTTCCACGGCTTGAAGTCGATATCGGCGATGCCTTCGGGGGTCGCGAGGTCTTTCTTGGCGACCTTCTCTTTGCGGACAAGCTCTAGTCCGCTCTGCCGGGCGCTCGCGACGGCACTCTTTCGTAACGTTCGGTTCCTAGATGTACGTGTAGCCTTGGCCATGTGCTTCTCCACTGGCTGGGGTTAGAGCCCGGGCAGGTGCTTCCAACACCTCCCGGGCTCGCCTTTTGTGGCATAGGGTGTGGACCGAGGCAACACGGGTAATAGACAATTCATACTCGTTGTGTATACATCGGGGCAGAGGTGCCCCATGATCCTTGCGGTCGGAAACATCAAGGGCGGCGTCGGTAAAACTACGCTCGCCGTGAACATCGCCGTGGCGCTCGCGCAGCGCGGCCGTGACGTGCTCGTGATCGACGGCGACGAGCAAGCGAGTGCGGCGACGTTCGCGCGCATCCGTGGCGACGAGGCCCCGACCAGGTTGACCACGATCCAGCTACAGGGCGCGGCGATCCGCCAGCAGGTGCGCCAGCTCGCCGGCAAGTACGACGAGATCGTGATCGACGTGGGCGGCCGTGACACCGGCAGCTTGCGCGCCGCTCTCACGATCGCGGACATGATCCTCGTGCCGTTCCAGCCGCGCAGCGTCGACCTGTGGGCGGCCGATCACATCGCAGGGCTGATCTCCGAGGCGAGGGCAGTCAACGACGCGCTCCGCGCCTTCGCCGTGCTCAACGTCGCGGACCCGCAGGGGAAGGACAACGACGAAGCCACGGCCGCGCTCGCCGCGATCGACGGCATGGTGGCGCTGCCGGTCGCCGTGGTGCGCCGCAAGGCCTTCCCGAACGCCTTCTCGGCGGGGCTGTCCGTGCTGGAACAGGCGCAGCGCGACCCGAAGGCTTGCGCCGAAATATCATCCGTTGTAAATGCGCTGTACACACACGAGGTAGACAATGGCTATCAAGATGCCGCCCAAGGCCGATAAGAAGGCGGACGCCTTCATAGCTGGCGCGCCCGCCGCGAAGGCCGCGAGCGACGGCAAGTCCGTGGTGAACATGCGGATGGACAACGACTTGCTGGCGCGGATCGACGCGGCGGCGAAGCGCATGGGGATCGGCCGCACGGCGTGGCTGCACGTCGCCGCTAACCGGATGCTCGACGGCGCATAATGCCCATTATGGAACGCGATTTCAGGTAATCGCAAAGTAGTCCCAAGTCCCCGCACGAGGCCCGCCCGGCTATGCAGTATAGCCGGGCTTTTTGTGCCTGTTCGTTCTCACTTTTCCCCATGCCGAATACTCGGAGTTGACAAATCGGGCTCACGAGAGCACAACTCACAAAACTTGCTCATCGGAGGCCCTCTTATGAACGCGACATTGGCGCGGAAGCTCCGCTTCTCCGACGTGGTGTACGCCATCAACGGCACGCCGAAGTCGCTGCGCCTGTGGCTACAGCGCGGCCTCGTGGACATTCACACGCCGAAGCCGGCCGGCTCGGCGTGGACCGAGTACAGCTTCATCGACATTGCGATCCTCGCGCTCGTGCGCACGCTCGTGAGTTGGGGCGTGAACGTGCCGACCGCCAGCAAGATCGCCAACTCCATCATGAACGACTTCTATCCGAAGCTCCTGCACTTGCAGAACCCGGAGAACATGCCGGCGGGCGCGCTGGCGATGATGTGGACCAACCAGCGCCTGCACCTATTCCAGGAGGGCGACGACTGGCAGCTTCGCCATGTTGCCCTCTATGACAGCAAGCTCGACCCGATCCGCAACGAGGGCTTTGACCCCGGCTTGCCGAGCGGCGTCGCCACGCTGCGCCGGGAGATCGAGCCCGCGCCGGTCTTTCTGACGATCGACATTGAAGCCGTTCTCCGCACCGCCTTCGAGCGCGCCAACGAGAGCGTGAACGAGGGCAGGGAGGACAACGAGGATTAGAGCTAGCCGACCGTCGCGGAGGCGGTCGGGATCGTGAGCGGCATCCGTGGCCCCGCCCGAGCATGGGCACGTCGACACCACGGAAGCCGCACTCCGTACCTACAGTGTGTGTACCGCGTACAGACAGTGTGAAACTTAACCCGTGCCCGTCGTGAGACGCGCAGTCCCCGTGCCGCCCTGCGGCCAGAAGGAGCTTTTTCTATGCCTAAGCTTCATGAGCTACAGGAGGCACGCGCCACGGCCGTCGCCTCCATGCGTGCGTTGAGTGAGAAGGCCGAAACCGAGAAGCGGGACCTGACCGCTGCGGAAGACGCCGAGTTCAACACCTTCAAGACCACGATCGCCGATCTCGACAAGAAGATCGGCCGGGCCCAGGCGCTCGCCGACGCCGAGCGCAGCGCGCCGGCAATCGTGCACGGCCGTCTCGGCGATGGCCAGTACGAGGAACGCGCCCGCGACTTCTCCATCACCAAGGCCATCCGGGGGTTGCTTCCCCGTGATCTCGGAGGCGGCGACGTTGATATCGGTTTCGAGCGCGAGATCAGCTCCGAGGTCGCCAAGCGCTGCGGGCGCAAGTTCGAAGGCCTCGCCGTCCCGGATCAAATCTTCCTGACCGAGCGGCGCACGCTCACGGTCGGCAGCGGCGCGGCCGATCTCGTGCCGAACGTGCACCGCGCGGACCTGTTCATTGACCGGCTCCGCAACAAGCTGGTGTGCGCCTCGCTCGGCGCGACCTATCTCGACGGCCTCGTCGGCACGCCGATCGACATTCCGCGCCAGACGGGCAGCTCGACGGCGCAGTGGGTCGCCGAAGACGGCTCGCTCACCGAAACCGATCCGACCTTCGACGACGTGAACCTGACGCCGAAGACGGTCGGCGCGATGACCAGCTACAGCCGGCGCACGTTGCTCAACACGTCGCCGTCGATCGAGCAGATCATCCGCAACGATCTCGCGGCGATCATCGCGCACGCGGTCGACGAGAAGGCGATGCTCGGCACGGGCGCGAGCAACACGCCGACCGGCATCATCGGCACGTCGGGCGTCACCGACATGGCGCAGGATGGCACGCCGACGTGGGAAGACGTGCTCGCCTTCGTGGCGGCCGTGGAGGGCGACAACGCTCTCGAAGGCTCGCTCGGCTGGGCGATGAACCCCTACGTGAAGAAGAAGCTCCGCAGCATCGCCAAGGTGTCCAGCACCGATAGCGTGATGCTGATGCAGGAGGCGAACAACCTCGCCGGCTATCCGGCGATCAGCACCAACGCGCTGCCGGGCTCCGCCCCGGGCGTGTCGCCGGCCGTCGGCGGCATGATCATCTTCGGCGACTGGTCGCAGCTCCTCATCGCGTCGTGGACCGGCGTCGACATTCTCCTCAACCCCTACGAGACCACGGCCTACGCCAAGGGCCGCGTTCTGATCCGGGCCATGAAGGATGTCGACGTTGCCGTGCGGCACGTCGAGAGCTTCGCCTTCGAGAACGGCGTCACGACCTAATCGGGGGCGACCATGACGATCGAACGTCGGGTCGCTGTCGAGCTTCGAGCCGGAGGGGATAAGAAATCCCCCCGGCTCATCGGGCACGCGGCCGTCTACAACTCGCCCTCGCAGGACCTGGGCGGCTTCACCGAGATCGTGAAGCCGGGTGCCTTCACCCGGACGCTTAAGACCGATCGCGACCCGCTCGCGCTCGTGCAGCACATGCCCCAGCTCGTGCTCGGCCGACGTTCCGCCGGCACGCTGCGCCTGGCCGAAGATCAGCGCGGCCTCGCCTTCGAGATCGACGTGCCGGAAACCACGGCCGCGCGGGACCTGCTTGTCAGTGTCGAGCGCGGCGACGTGCGCGGCGCGAGCTTCGCTTTCTCCGTCCCGGCCGGCGGCGATCGCTGGGAGGTGCGCGGCAACAACGTGGTGCGCGAGCTGGTCGACGTCGACCTGCACGAGATCACCATCACGGCACAGCCCGCCTATCTCGACACATCCGTGGCGCGCCGCTCCTACGAATTGAAATTCGCCCCGACGCCGCGCCTCCGCGCGCTGCGCCGCTACTTGGAGACGGTCTGATGGAAGCGACCACGATCAGCTCTGAGAAGCGCTCGACGCCGACGACGTGGGACTTGCTCCGCACCGGCGGCGACTTCGCGGCCGACGCCGGCGTGTACGTGTCGCCCTACCTCGCCGAGAACCTGTCCGTCGTCTTCGCCTGCGTCCAGGTGATCGCCGAGACGGTCGCCATGCTGCCGTTGCACGTCTACCGCAAGGGCGGCGACGGCGACCGCACCGAGGATCCGTTGCAGCCGGTCGCGCAGATCTTCTCCGGAGATCCTAACGACCGGCAGACGGCCTCCGAGTTCATTGAAATGATGACCGCGCATTGCCTCTTGCGCGGCAACTCCTACGCCGAGATCGTGCGCGACGGCCGCGGCGCGCCCGTCCAGCTCATCCCCTATCACCCCGACCACGTTTCGCTCGTCCGCATTCCCCGAACCGGCCGCTACGCCTACGACGTGTCGCTGCCCGAGGGCGGGACGCGGCGCTTGCTGCCCGAGGAAATGCTGCACCTCAAAGACCGCACCGACGACGGCGTGGTCGGCAAGTCGCGCCTGGCGCGGGCCCGGGAAACCTTCGGCTCGTCGCTGGCGACCGAACGCTACGCGGCGGCCATGTTCCGCAACGGGGCCAGCATGTCGGGCGTGCTCTCGCACCCCGAGGCCTTGGGCGACGAGGCGGCCGACCGGCTGCGCAAGAGCTTCGAGCAGACGTACAGCGGTAGCGAGAAGGCCGGCAAGGTCGCCGTGCTCGAGGAAGGCTTGAAGTGGCAGCAAGTGAGCGTGTCGCCCGACGACGCGCAGATGCTCGAGAGCCGGAAGTTTTCCACGATCGCGCTCGCGCGCATCTTCCGCGTGCCGCCTCCCGTGATCGGCGACTTCGAGGGCGGCAACTACTCGTCGATCTCCGAGGTCGGCCGCTGGTTCTACAGCCACACCATCATGCCGTGGCTCAACAAGTGGGAACGGCTCATCGAGCGGTCGCTGTTTTCGTCGCTCACCCGCCGGTCGCTCGAAGTCGAGTTTGACACCGATCTTCTCCTACGCGGCGACATGCTGACCCGCTTCCAGGCGTACCGGATCGCCCGCGATATCGGCATGTACAACCCGAATGAGTTGCGCCGCTTCGAGAAGCAGAACAAGCGCACCGACCCGGACGGCGACAAGTACGCCGGCCCCATGCAGCAGCAGCAAGAGCAGACGGGCCAGCCCGTCGCCGATCGCGGCGGGGGCGACAATGCAGAGGAATAACGCTGGCCACGTTGGCGGCTTCTCCCGGGGTGCATCCGGGTCTTCGACGCCGAACGGCTGCGACCACACGGCAGGTGTCGCTGCCTCGCATCTGAACAACGGCCGTGAGCCGGCGGCGGCTTCCAACCGCGCGGCCGGCGCTTCCCCACGAGGTACACCATGATCACCGTCACGACGCCGGCCAAGGATGCGAACCTCGTCGACCTGGCCGTGGTGCGCGAGCTGTTGAGCATCGACGGCAACGACGAGGACAAGGCGCTCGAAGGCTTCATTGCGCGCGCCTCCGACGTGATCTCGCGGCACTGCCGGCGGACCTTCGGCAAAGAGACCGTCGAGGAAACGTTCCGGCCGGATCAGTGTCTCGGCGAGCTGATCCTGTCGCGCTATCCCGTCGTGTCGATCGCGTCGATCTCGGAGAACGGCACCACGTTGTCGGCCGACGACTACGAGGTCGACAAGGATCGCGGCTTCGTCACGCGGCTGCACGGCACGCGGCCCTGCTACTGGTCGACCTGCAAGACGATCGTGACCTACGTCGCCGGCTACGACTTGCCGGCGTCGACGCCGCAGGCCCTGCAGCAAGCCTGCCTGCAGCTCGTGAAGGCCTTCTATCTCGGCGCCGATCGCGACCCGCTGATCCGCTCCGAGAGCGTCACGCCAATGTCGAGCGCGTCCTACTTCGGCGGCTCGGACTACCTGCCGCCCGACGTGATCGGGCTTCTCGGACAATTCCGCAATCTCCGCATGAGGTGATGCCATGAACAATGCTGTTCTCAATCTCGGCGACCCGGCCGTGTCGGCCGCCGTCACCAACTCAGTGGTGACCAACGGCGTATCGGCGGCCGGCGTGGCGCAGGCCTTCGTCGATCGGCTCGAAGGCGCGCAGGCGCTCGCGCTGTTCGTCAACTTCGTCTACGGCAGCGGCGGCACGACATGCGCCGTCGTGGTGCAGACGACCTTCGACGATACCAACTGGATCGACATTGCCCGCTTCGACTTCACGACGGCGAGCGCGTCGAAGGTCGCCAACCTCTCCGCGATGCTCTCGAAGGCGGTCGCGGCCGTGGCCGCGTTGTCGTCGGAAGGCGTCAACGACGGCGTGGTCGGGCCCAAGCTCCGCGCGCGCGTGACCAGCACCGGCACCTACGCCGGCAACACGTCCGTGTCGATCCGCGCACAGGTGCGCTGATGCGGAAGGCGGGCATCAAAGCGCGCTACCGCCGCGCCATCCGCGAGCACGGCGAGCCCGTGCTGTTCCGGCGCTATGGCGGCGCATCCGGCTCGAACCGGCCCGTGTTCAACGCGGAGGTGCGCGCCACTGTGTCGGGCTACGACCCGTCCGTGCTGATCGGCAGCATCGTCCAGGGCGACCGCAAGATCATCATGCTCGCCGACGACGTGCAGAAGGCGCAGATCGGGTTGCCGATCAGCACCAACGACAAGATCGTGGTGCGCGGCCGCGAGCTGGCGATCAAGTTCGTCGACGACAACACGCATCGCGACGGCGTGGAGCTGATCGCCTACGAGCTACAGGCGAGCGGCTGATGTTTCCGCGCGGGCTCTGGCAGGGCGAGCAATGCTTCATCTTCGGCGGCGGCGCGAGCCTTACCGCCGAGATCGCGGAGCGCGTGCGCGGCCGGAAGACGATCGTCATCAACTCGACGTGCACGATCACGCCTTGGGCGGACGTGCTGTTCTTCCACGACTACCCATGGTTTCGAGATCACCGCGCCCTCGTCGAGACCTGGCCGGGCATCGTGATCACCAGCTCGCGCCGCGCCTACATGGCGAAGACGCGGGCGGAAAAGTATTGGGTGCAGCCGCCGACCATTCAGGCGAAGCCGCTCTCGTCGGGCCACCACGCGGTCGACGTGGCGATCGGGCTGGGCTGCACGTCGATCGTGTTGCTCGGCTATGACTGCCGCCTCGTCGACGGCCGCTCGCACAACCACACCCACTACGATCACCGGGAAGGCGGGCTCTACGCCGAGAAATTCCTGCCGGCTTGGGTGGAGTATCCGGCCCGTGTGAAGGCGGCCGGCGTGTCTGTGCTCAACGCCACGCCCGGCAGCGCCGTGGACGTGTTCCCCCAAATCAGTTTAGACCGGATTTTGGACGATAGCACCGAGTCGTCCCCGAAAACGAATTCGGCCCCTGAGACGGCAATCTCTGGGGCCGGAAAATTCGGTTCGGTCTGCGCTTCACCCGATCGACCCCTGGCAGGGCCGGTCACGTCAACCCCAACGGAAGGGGCGGCATAACTATGCCCAAACACCACAATCCGGGCGCGCTGTCAACGCGCCCTGGCGAGGCCGGTTCCGGCCCGCCGTTCCCGCTCGTCATAGCGGAATGGGACCGCAACAGCCGGGAGGTGATCCGGGTCGCGCTCGACCAGTACAACGGCCACCACACGGTCAATGTGCGGGTCTGGT
>JBFWQN010000126.1:0-11163 GCA_050249405.1 Hyphomicrobiaceae bacterium
ACAGCTGCCGTGTGCGGGACACGTTGGCGTCCGGGTGCCGCCAATGTAAGTCTGTTTCGCCGCGCCGACCGTTCTGCAACCTTTCCGCTCCCCCTATGGTCGAGGCAGCGACCGGAGTTCCAGCCTCATGCGAAAGCCCGTGGTCGGCGTCATAGCCACAGCCCGCCAGGTGGAGGGCCGCCACGCCGTCCAGGCGGCGGGCGAGCGCAACCTGCGCGCCGTCGCCGACGTGACCGGCGCCATGCCGATCATGTTCGCCGGCATGCCGGACGTGACGGAGATCGGCGCGCTGCTCGAGATCGTGGACGGCGTCCTGTTGACGGGCGGCCGGGCGAACGTGCATCCGTCATTCTTCGGAAAGGAGCCCCACCCGAAGCACGAGCCCTACGACGAGCGCCGAGACACTGTGGCGCTCTCGGTCACGAAAGCCTGCGTGGACAAAGCCGTTCCCATCCTCGGCATCTGCCGCGGCCTCCAGGAGATGGGCGTCGCCTACGGCTCGACGCTGCATCCCGAAATCCGCGAGTTGCCGGGCCGGATGAACCATCGCATGCCGCGCCTCGCCTCCGGTGAGCCGCATCCCGATCCGGCAGTGGTGTTCGCCGATCGTCACGACGTGCACCTGACGCAGGGCGGTGCGTTCGCCAGCCTTTACGGCCGCGATACCATCCGCGTGAACTCGCTGCACGGCCAAGGTATTTTGGAGCCCGGCGCCCGGGTCGTCGTCGAGGGGCTCGCCGAGGATGGCACCATCGAGGCGATACGCATCGCGGAGGCGGCCGGCTTCGCGCTCGGTGTCCAGTGGCACGCCGAGCACGAGGCGGACCGGAACGCGGTCAACCGCGTCGTTTTCGAAGCCTTCGGCCGCGCCGTTGCCGCGTTTGCCGCCGCCCGCGGCTGAGGCGGCGGTCAGGCACGGAGGGCGGCAGGGTCCAGCCGCCCGCTGCTGGGCCTCAGCTCCGGTTCTTGCGCTCGCGAACCTCGGCGAACACCTGCCAGTCCTGCGCCCCTTCGAGACCGAGCCGCTTGCGGATGGCCGCGACCTGGGGCCGCAGAAATGGGTTGGTCTCGAGCTCGTCGCCGAGCCGGCTGGGGCATGTCGCCTTGCCGGCCGCGACCAGCCTGTCGACCTCGGCGGCGCGTGCGACGAGAGCGGCATTCTCCGGCTCGATCGTGAGCGCGAAACGCGCGTTCGACTGCGTGTACTCGTGCCCGCAGTAGATCATCGTGTCGGCCGGCAGCTTCGCGAGCCGCGACAGCGACGTCCACATCATCTCGGGCGTGCCCTCGATCACGCGCCCGCAGCCGATGGCGAACAGCGTGTCGCCGACGAAGGCCAGCTTCTCGCCGGGGACCCAGTACGTGATATGGCCGGCCGTGTGACCCGGCGTGTCGATCACCTGCACCTCGTGGCCGCCGAGCTTCAGCCGGTCGCCGCCTCCGACCGTGCGGTCGAGCCCCTGGATGCGCTGGGCCTCGCCCTTGGGTCCGACGACGATGCAGCCCGATTCGGCTTTCAGCGCCGCGATGCCCTGCGTGTGGTCGGCGTGATGGTGCGTCACGAGAATATGGCTGAGCTTCCAGCCCTTCTCTGCGAGCGCCTTGCGCACCGGGGCGGCCTCGGGCGCGTCGATCGAGGCCGTCTCGCCGGTTGCCGGATCGTGGACGAGAACGCCGAAGTTGTCCTTCAGGCACATGAACTGGTGGACCTGGAGCGCGGCCATGAGAACCTCCTCGCCGTTTGACGTGCCGGTCGCCGACGGACGCGAGCCGCTCTGAGGGCCAATCCAGAGCAGGCGCCGGCCGACATGCCGGGCACCCTAGCAGCGCACTCGACGATTGCAACGCGGACGCCGCGACACCATTGTCTTTACGGGATCGGCAAGGCTGCCAATGGTATAGATGCGGCGATGCACACCGACGTCAGGCAGCTGCTGGACTTCTACGCGAGCCCGCTCGGGGGCATTGCGCGGCGCATCCTCGTGCATCGCATCCGGGCCAGGTGGCGCCGCGTGACCGGCATGACGCTGATGGGCCTCGGTTTCGCGACGCCTTATCTCGGCTCGTTTCGGGGCGAGGTGGGCAGGCTCGGGGCGCTGATGCCGTCGACGCAGGGCGCCGTCGTTTGGCCATCGACCGGCCTCGTGCACACGGTCGTGGTCGAGGAGGACGATCTGCCGCTCCCGGACAACTCGGTCGACCTCATGCTCGTCGTCCATTGCCTGGAGACGAGCGAGCAGGGCCGGCTGCTGCTGCGCGAGATCTGGCGCGTGCTGTCGCCCGAGGGGCGGCTGATCATCATCGTGCCGAACCGCCGCGGTGTGTGGGCGCGCTTCGACGCAACCCCGTTCGGGCACGGGCGGCCCTACAGCCAGCCGCAACTCGAGCGGCTGCTGACGGAGTCGCTGCTCACGCCGGTCGATTGGGGGGCCGCCCTGCATTTGCCGCCGATCGACAACCGGCTCGTGTTGCGCTCCGCCATGTCGCTGGAGCGGCTCGGCGCGCGGCTGACGCCCGCCTTCGCCGGCGTGCTCCTTGTCGAGGCGCGCAAAGAGATCGCCTCGCCGCTCGTGAAGCCCGCGCTGGCGCGGCGACTCACCGAGCTCGTCCCGCACCGCGGTCTCGGCTGAGCCTGCCCGCGGTCGGCTCGACGGTTGGCGCGGCGCCTCAGCCCTTCATGGGGGCCAGCACGTCGAAAATGCGCTCGTCGAGCTGCGCGCGCTCGCCGGTCGGATGGATCGCCTGCACGCACACATGATCGGCGCCGGCGTCCCAATGCGCCTGGACGCGTTTCCTGATTGCCGCCTCGTCGCCCCACACGATGTTCGCATCGATCAATCGGTCCGAGCCGCCGTCGGCGAGGTCCGACTGGTTGAAGCCGAGCCGGCGCCAGTTGGCGCAATAGTTCTCCATGGCGATGTAGGGGGCGAGCGCGACGCGCGCGCCGGCGCGGGCGCGCACGGGGTCGGTCTCGAGCATCACCATCTGCTCCGGAGCCAGGAGCTTGGAGGGCCCCAGGATCTTGCGCGCCTCGGCCGTGTGCTCGGGCGTCACGCAGTAGGGGTGCGCGCCGTCCGCCATCTCGGCGGCGAGCTTCAACATCAGCGGGCCCAGCGCCGCGATGACCGTCGACGGCGGCTCCTTGGGTGCGGGAGCCGCGTACGGGGCCTCCTTCATGGCCTTCAGGTAGGCGCGCATGGTCGGCACCGGCTTCTCGTAGTCGTGGCCGCGGATGCCGGAGACGATCGGCTTGTGCGAGACGCCGAGGCCCAGCAGGAAACGGCCACCGGACTGCTCGTTGAGACCGAGCTGTGCGGCTCGCGCCGCGAGCGCATCGCGGGCGTAGATGTTGGCGATCCCCGTCGCGACGTTGAGCGACGTGGTGTTGGCCAGGATCCACGACGAGCTGACCAGGACGTTGCGGCCACGGCTCTCGG
Organism: Hyphomicrobiaceae bacterium; assembly: GCA_050249405.1. Taxonomy (GTDB): domain Bacteria; phylum Pseudomonadota; class Alphaproteobacteria; order Rhizobiales; family Hyphomicrobiaceae. The sequence goes on from JBFWQN010000126.1 coordinate 3,438, forward strand.
GCATCCAGAGCGTCTTGAAGCCGCGCGCCTCGATGCGCCGCGCGAAGGCCGCCGCATCTCCGGCCGAGAGGTAGTCGAGCGAGGCCCAGACGCCGAGCTTGCCGAGGTTCATGCTGGTTCTCCTGGAGGTGATGCGGCGCCGGCCGGGCCTGCCGGCGCGGGACGCCCGATTGATTCGCTCGAGTGCGTCGCTAGGCGTGCGAGGGACTATGCATGTGCCCCTCAAGCCGTGCCGTGACCGCCGCTTTTCGCTGCGGCTTGCGCTGCGGCGAGGCGGGCGACCGGAACACGGAACGGCGAGCAGGAGACGTAGTCGAGGCCGGCATCGTGACAAAAGCCGACCGAGGCGGGATCGCCGCCGTGCTCGCCGCAGATGCCGACCTTCAGCTTGGCGCGTGCCTTGCGTCCGCGCTCGGTGCCGATGCGCACCAGCTCTCCGACACCCGCCTGGTCGATCGACACGAACGGGTCGACATCGAAGATGCGCGCCTTGGTGTAGTCGGCGAGGATGGGCGCCGCGTCGTCGCGGCTGAGCCCGAGGCAGGTCTGGGTGAGGTCGTTGGTGCCGAACGAGAAGAACTCGGCGCCCTTGTCGCCCGCGGCGATCTCCTCGGCGCGCAACGCCGCCCGCGGCAGCTCGATCATGGTGCCGATCTGGTAGTCGAGCTTGCTGCCGGTCTCCTTCTCGACGGCGGCGGCCGTCTTGCGGATGACGTCGGCCAGCAGGTCGAACTCCCGGCGCCAGGCGACGAGGGGGATCATCACCTCCGGGATCACGGGCTTGCCCGTGCGCTTCGCGGCCTCGATTGCGGCCTCGAAGATGGCCCGCGCCTGCATCTCGGTGATCTCGGGAAAGCGGATCGCGAGGCGGCAGCCGCGGAAGCCGAGCATGGGATTGAACTCGTGCAGCTCCGCGATGCGGTTCTTCAGCTTCTGGAGCGGTACGCCGATCTCCTTCGCGACGACCACCGCCTCCTTGTCCTCATGGGGCAGGAACTCGTGCAGCGGCGGGTCCAGAAGGCGGATCGTCACCGGCAGGCCGGCCATGATCTCGAAAATCTCGGTGAAATCGGCCCGCTGCATCGGCAGGATCTTGGCGAGCGCGCGTCGCCGGCCGGCCTCGTCGTCGGAGAGGATCATCTCGCGCACGGCGAGAATGCGATCCGCATCGAAGAACATGTGCTCGGTGCGGCAGAGACCGATGCCCTCGGCGCCGAACTCGCGAGCCTGGCGCGCGTCGCGAGGCGTATCGGCGTTGGCGCGGACCCCGAGCTTGCGCACCCCGTCGGCCCAGCCCATGATTCGTGCGAAATCGCCGGACAGCGCCGGCTGGCGCATCTCGACACGGCCCTTGAGCACCTCGCCGGTGGCTCCGTCGATAGTGATGACGTCGCCTTTCTGGAAGCGCTCGCGGCCGGCGGTCATGGTGCCCGCCTGATAGTCGATCCTGAGCGAGGAGGCGCCGCAGACGCAAGGCCGGCCCATGCCCCGCGCGACGACCGCGGCGTGGCTCGTCATGCCGCCGCGGGTTGTGAGAATCCCGACGGCCGCGTGCATGCCGTGGATGTCCTCGGGGCTCGTCTCGATGCGGACCAGGATCACGTCGCGACCCTGGGCCTTCATGGCCTCGGCCTCGTCGGCAGAGAACACGATCTCGCCGGCGGCAGCGCCCGGCGAGGCGGGCAGTCCGGCAGCGACGATCTGCTTCTGGGCATCCGGCGCGATGGTCGGATGCAGCAGCTGGTCCAGGGCGTTGGCGTCGATGCGCGAGACCGCCTCGGCCGGCGTGATCACGCCTTCGTCGCACAGATCGACGGCGATCTTCAGTGCTGCGGGCGTCGTTCTCTTGCCGTTCCGCGTCTGCAGCATCCAGAGGCGCCCCTCCTGGATGGTGAACTCGATGTCCTGCATGTCGCGATAATGCTGCTCGAGCTTGCCGAACACAGCCATCAGCTCCTTGAACGTGCCCGGCATCAACGTCTCGAGCGAGGGCAGCGTGTCGCCGGCCTCGAGGCGGGCGGCCTCGGTCAGGTTCTGCGGCGTGCGGATGCCGGCGACCACGTCCTCGCCCTGGGCATTGACGAGATACTCGCCATAGATCTCCTTCCTGCCGGTCGACGGATTGCGGGTGAAGGCGACGCCCGTGGCCGACGTCGACCCTCGATTGCCGAACACCATGGCCTGCACGTTGACGGCGGTGCCCCAGTCGTCGGGAATCTGGTTCAGGCGGCGATAGGTGATGGCGCGCGCATTATTCCACGAGCGGAAAACCGCGCCGATAGCCCCCCACAGCTGCTCTGTGGTGTCCTGCGGAAAGGGCGTGCCGTGATGCTCCTCGACCGCCTCCTTGTACCGCGCGACGACCTCCTTCCAGTCGTCAGCCGTCAGGTCCGTGTCGAGGTCGTGACCCTCGAGGCTCTTGTGGCTCTCGATGATGGCCTCGAACGTCTCGTGCTCGAGGCCGAGGACGACTCCCGAGTACATCTGGATGAAGCGGCGGTAGCTGTCGTAGGCGAAGCGTGCGTCGCCCGTGCTCGCAGCGAGGCCCTCCACGGTGGTGTCGTTGAGACCGAGGTTCAGGATGGTGTCCATCATGCCCGGCATCGACGCGCGCGCGCCGGATCGAACCGAGACGAGCAGAGGGCGGACCGCATCTCCGAAGCGGGCCCCGACCGCCTCGCCGACGGCCGTGAGCGCCGCCTCGACATCGTCCGTAAGGCCCTCGGGAAAGGTGCCGCCGGAGGCCGTAAAGGCGTTGCACACGGCCGTCGTGATGGTGAATCCGGGTGGCACCGGCAGGCCGAGGCTCGCCATCTCCGCGAGATTGGCCCCTTTGCCCCCGAGCAGGTTGCGCAACTCGGCCGTGCCGTCGGTGCGGCCAGCTCCGAACAGATAGACCCGCCGCTCCGGCTTACCGGCAATTCCTGAGCCGTGCATGGGCTCGCCTCCACGATGCTGGTTAAGGCGCTTTGACCGCTTCTAGCGCGGGCGCCTCGGGCCTGCCAAACGCGCAATGGCCGCGCAAGGCCACCTTCTACTCCCAATGGCCGACTCTTCCTTGATCTGATTACCGACAATTCGAGTTAAGGTTGAAAGGGCTAGCAGCGACGCGAGGCCCTGCCGACGGCGGCAGGCCAGGGAGCCGCTTTGCCTTTGACCCGGAGCCGCCACTTGCGCACTGTGGCGGCGAATCGCTGGCAAGGGGACAGAGCACATGGCGGATCGGCTGGGCGAGGTTCTGAAGGCACTGGACGACGGCGAGGAGAAAGCGCTCGAGCGGCTGTTCGAGCTGGTTCGCATCCCGAGCATCTCGACGGATCCGGCCTACAAGGGCGAGTGCCAGAAGGCAGCCGAGTGGTGCCGCGCGCAGCTCGCCGACATCGGCTTCGCCGAGGCCAAGGTGGTGCCGACGACGGGCCATCCGATGGTCGTCGCGCACGACCGGAAATCGCGCGCCAAGGGCATGCCGCATCTTCTCTTCTATGGCCATTACGACGTGCAGCCGCCCGATCCGCTGGAGCTTTGGAAATCGCCGCCGTTCGAGCCGCGCCTCGCCAACGAGAAGGGCAACGGCCGGGTGATCGTGGCGCGCGGGGCCCAGGACAACAAGGGCCAGATGATGACCTTCCTCACCGCGGCGAGGGCCTGGAAAGCCGTCGCGGGCGAGCTTCCGGTCGCTGTCAGCGTGATCATCGAGGGCGAGGAGGAGTGCGGCTCGCCATCGCTGCCGGGCTTCCTCAAGAAGCACGGCAAGGAGATCAAGTCGGATCTCGTCCTGGTCTGCGATACGGGCCAGTGGGACAAGGACACGCCGTCGGTCACCACGCGGCTGCGCGGTCTCGCGGCCGTCGAGGTCGTCATCAGCGGGCCATCGCTCGATCTCCACTCCGGGCTGTTCGGCGGCGCGGCAGCGAACCCGATCCGGGTGCTCACGCAAATCTGCGGGGCCATGCACGGCAAGACCGGCAAGGTGCAGGTGCCGGGGTTCTACGACGGGATCGTCAAGCCGTCGAAGCGCCAGCTCGACCAGTGGAAGGGGCTCGGCTTCGACGAGGCCGAGTTCCTTGGTGGCGTGGGGCTCAGCGTTCCTGCGGGAGAGACGGGCTACTCCGTCATGGAGCAGGTGTGGTCGCGCCCCACCCTCGAGTTCAACGGCATCAAGGGTGGCTACCAGGGCGTCGGCACCAAGACCGTCATTCCTGCCGAGGCGTCGGTGAAGATCACCTGCCGGCTGGTGCCGGGCCAGGACCCCGACAAGGTGGTCGAGGGCATCAAGGCGTTCGTGACGGAGCGCCTGCCGGCGGATTGCAAGGCCCGCTTCATCGGCGACCGCGGCAGCCCGGCCATCGCCTTCGACACGGACGCGCCGTACATGGCCAAGGCGGCGGCCGCGCTGACCGACGAATGGGGCAAGCCGGCCGCCATGATCGCCCTCGGTGGCTCGATCCCCATCGTGCAGGCATTCAAGGACGAGCTGGGCATGGACAGCCTGCTGGTCGGCTTCGGGCTCAAGGACGACCGCATCCACTCGCCAAATGAGAAATACAACCTGACGAGCTTCCGGAAGGGCGCGCGCAGCTGGGCCCGCATCCTCGCCGGGCTCGCGGATGGCCTAGCTTAGGCCGAGGCCGGCTGGACCGCTGCCATTGACGCCAGCGACGAGGCGCTGGCGCGGACGCGCCGGCCGGGCTATGGGGACGGTGGCGTTCGGTCCGCCGTCCGCCTTCCCATCATCTGCGGAGCGCTGTCTCGATGCGCAGCTTTCATTTCCCCGGCCGCTCGCCGGTGTTCGGCACCCGCGCCATGTGCGCCACCTCGCATCCGCGCGCGAGCCTCGCGGCGATGGAGTTGCTGCGCAAGGGCGGCAATGCCATCGACGCGGCGCTCACGGCGACGGCCGTCATGTGCGTGGCCGAGCCGGCCATGACCGGCATCGGCGGCGACTGCTTCGCCATCATCGCCAAGCCGGGCCAGAAGCCGATCGCCTTCAACGCCTCGGGCAAGGCGCCCAGAGCGGCGACGCCCGAGTGGTATGCCAAGGCCGGCATCAAGGCGATCGAGACGCAGACGCCGCACTCGGTCACGGTTCCCGGCGCCATCGACGGCTGGGCGCGCCTCCTGAAGGACCACGGCACCAAGTCGTTCGCCGACATTCTGGCACCTGCCATCGAGATGGCCGAGGGCGGCTGGGCCGTGCAGCCCCGCGTGGCCTTCGACTGGGCCTCTCTCGAGGGCAAGATCCGGGGCAACGCGGGCGCCATGCAGCACCTGCTGAAGGACGGACGGCCGCCGAAGGCGGGTGAGATCATGCGCTCGCCCGCGCTCGCCCGCACGCTGCGCATCATCGCCGAGAAGGGCCGCGACGGCTTCTACATGGGCGAGGTGGCCGAGGACATCGTGGCTGAGCTGAGGGCGCTCGGCGGGCTGCATACGGTCGAGGACTTCGCGGCGCAATCCTGCGCCTACGTCGAGCCGATCAGCGTCCGCTACAAGGGTGTCGACGTGCTCGAGCTGCCGCCCAACAACCAGGGCATCGTGGCGCTCGTGATGCTGAAGATGCTCGAGCGTTTCGGCAAGCTCGGCGACGGCCCGGTCTCGGTCGAGCGCTCTCACGTGATGATGGAGGCCGTGCGCCTCGCCTACAAGATGCGCGACACCTTCGTCGCCGATCCCTTGATGGCCGACGTGCCGGTCGCGCACATGCTGTCGGACGCCTTCGCGGACGAGCTCGTCAGCCGCATCGACCGCAAGCAGCGCAAAGCCGATCTCGGCCCGATTCCGAAGCCCGGCGGCAGCGACACCATCTACATGTGCGTCGTCGACGAGAGCGGCATGGCGGTGTCGTTCATCAACTCGATCTACTCGGGCTTCGGCTCGGGCATCGTGACGAGGAAGACCGGCATCGTGCTGCAGAACCGCGGCCAGGGCTTCGTGCTCGACCCGAAGCATCCGAACTGCATCGCGCCGGGCAAGCGGCCCATGCACACGCTCGTCCCGGCCATGGCCATGCGCGACGGCAAGCCGTGGGCGGCGTTCGGCGTCATGGGCGGCAACTTGCAGCCGGCGGGCCACGCCTACGTCATGTCGAACATGCTGGAGTACGGCCTCGACCCGCAGGAGGCGATCGACTGCCCGCGCGTGTTCTTCGAGAACGGCGTCTGCTGGGCCGAGGAGAGCGTGCCGAAGTCCGTCTACGAGGGGCTCGCGGCGCTGGGCCATCCGATGCAGGTGAAGCCCGAGCCCTGGGGCGGCGGCCAGATGGTGGTGATGGAGCCCGACAAGGGCATCCTCGTCGGCGCATCCGATCCGAGGAAGGACGGCATGGCGATGGGGTATTGATCGGCTCGGGGGTCAGCCCCGGGCACGTCTTCGCCAGACGCGCGGATCACGGGCTTGATGCAGGACGGCCAGTATTCGCGCGTCGTCACCTCTTACGCGAAAATAGATCGCGTAGGGAAAGCGCCGCACGAGCGCCCGCCGGGTACCGTCGAGGACGACAGCATAGTCGAGCGGTCTGGCCGCGATGCGCGTCAAGCTTGCCTCGATCTCGTCGAGAAATTCCGAGCCAAGCCCAGATCGCTCGCTCTCGTACCAGTCTCGGGCCGTCGCGAGATCACGCGCGGCGCCGGGGCGGATCGAGATGCGCAAGGTCATCCACCCGTCTCCAGACGGTGCCGCAACTCCAGCCAGCCTTCACCCGGGCCATCGTCATGGTCGTCTTTCGCGATGCGCTCATTGAGAACGTCGCGATGCCAGTCGGGGACGGGAACGCCGTCCGGTTCCGTCGTGAGTGACGACCAGAGCGCCTCGGCGATGGCAAGCCGGTCGGCAGGCGGCAGCCGCAACAGGTCGCTCATTTTCGGCATGTCGGTCATGCTGTTGATTCTATCCGATGGTCATCGTGCCCGCCAGCACGCGGACACACATTGGTGAGACGGGGAATCGGAGCGTGATGCCGCGCGGTGGGACGGTCAGTCTTGATATAGTGCTGTGTTGGTGAATGCATGGGCTCTGACCAGCGGCGCGCACACGCGTCAACGATTCACCGGCCTTCCACGCACGTTCTCCACATGCGGCGACGCTGCTTGTGGCCGGCCAGTTGCATGTGATCGCAACTGCTGCGACATCAGGATGCGACGGTGCCGCGCGACCTCCGGGCAGTCGGGGAGGGCTGCGACCGGCGCACGAACGAGAGCGTCGCAACGATCGGAGTCGAAGCATGACGTCCCGCGCCTTCCGGCCGCACATGGCCTTCGTGGCTACGCTCGCCGTCATGCTGCCGCTGTCGAGCGCCGCAGCCGCCGTGACGCTGGTCAACCGCGACGAGAAGGACCACAAGCTGACGGTGATCGAGGAGCAGGGCGCCAAGAGCTCCGAGCACATGCTGAAGCCGAGCCAGGTGCTCGAGGGCATCTGCGAGAAGGGCTGCGTCATCCGCCTCAACGACAGTGAGGAGGACGAGTACGAGCTCGAGGCCGGCGACAAGGTGTCGATCGAGGAAGGCTATCTCTACTACGACGAGCCGGAGGTGCAGCAGGGGGCGGGCGGCGCGCCACAGCCGGCACCTGCGCCTGCGCCCGCACCTGCACCGCAGGGCACCCCGCCGGTGAAGCAGTAGGCGCTTCGCGCGTCCGATCCGTGCTGCATTGGGGAGGAGCGCGGACCGGACCCAATATAGCCGCAGTCGGTATGCTAGTGGTCCCCATGAGCCAAACGAATCGCCCCT
>JBFWQN010000127.1:0-11132 GCA_050249405.1 Hyphomicrobiaceae bacterium
CCTGGCGACAACGCGGAGTTCGCGGTGGAGCTGATCCAGCCGATCGCGATGGAGGAGAAGGTTCGCTTCGCCATCCGCGAAGGCGGCCGCACCGTCGGAGCCGGCGTCGTCACCAAGATCGTGGAGTGAAGGGAATAGGGAATCGGGAGTGGGAGATGCGGCTGCGCGCTCCCCATTCCCGATGCCCGACAGCCTAGCCCTATTCCCTGGAGTTGTTTCATGAACGGCCAGAATATCCGAATACGCCTCAAGGCGTTCGATCATCGCGTTCTCGACGCTTCGACTCGCGAGATCGTCAACACCGCGAAACGGACCGGCGCAGAAGTGCGCGGGCCGATTCCGCTTCCGACGCGCATCGAGCGGTTCACGGTCAACCGGTCGCCTCACGTCGACAAGAAGAGCCGAGAGCAGTTCGAGATGCGCACGCACAAGCGCATGCTGGACATCGTGGACCCGACTCCGCAGACGGTGGACGCGCTGATGAAGCTCGATCTCGCCGCTGGCGTCGATGTCGAGATCAAGCTCTGACCGTGGCAATAGGCAGGTAGGCAATAGGGATGAACAGTTGGCGTAGGTCGTTGCCGCGAAGCCGCGCCCCTACCGCCCACCGCCAATTCCCTACTCCCTCAAATAGGACCAGGGGCCCATGCGCTCAGGTGTGATTGCCCAGAAGGTCGGTATGACCCGCATCTTCAACGAGCAGGGGGAGCACATCCCCGTGACGGTGTTGAAGCTCGACAACGTGCAGGTCGTTGCCCACCGCACCGACGAGAAGAATGGCTACACCGCGCTGCAACTCGGCGCCGGCAAGCGCAAACCGTCGCGGGTCGTGAAGGCCGAGCGCGAGCGGTTCGCGCGGGTCGAAATCGAGCCGAAGCGCCGTCTGGCCGAGTTCCGGGTGACGCCCGACAACCTGATAGATGTCGGAGCGACGATCACGGCGGACCATTTCGTCAAGGGCCAGCTGGTCGACATCACAGGCACGAACCAGGGCAAAGGGTTCCAGGGCGCGATGAAGCGCTGGAACTTCGGCGGTTTGCGGGCAACACACGGCGTTTCCGTCTCACACCGGAGCCACGGCTCGACCGGCCAGCGCCAGGACCCCGGCAAAGTCTTCAAAGGCAAGAAGATGGCTGGCCAAATGGGCAGCGAGCGCGTCACGACGCAGAACCTCGAGATCGTCGGGACCGATGTCGAGCGTGGTCTTTTGCTGGTTCGTGGCGCCGTTCCCGGCTCCAAGGGCGGCTGGGTCCTCGTGCGGGATGCCGTGAAGCGGCCGTTGCCTAGCGATGTGCCGAAGCCCGGCGCATTCCGCAAGCGCGATGCCGTTGGCGGTGGTGCCGAAAGTCAAAAGGAGCAAGTTTGATGCGAGCCGATGTGACCTCGCTCGATGCGAGCCAGGGCGGCTCGGTCGAGCTGGACGACAGCATCTTCAATCTGGAGCCCCGGCAGGACATCCTGCAGAGGATGGTGCGCTGGCAGCTCGCCAAGCGGCGCGCGGGCACGCACCACGCTCAAGACCGGTCCGAGGTCTCGGTCACCGGCAAGAAGATGTACAAGCAGAAAGGGACGGGTGGCGCCCGGCACGGCGACAAGTCGGTGCCGCAGTTTCGCGGCGGCGGCAAAGCGTTCGGTCCGAAGCCGCGCGATCATGCCTTCGACCTGCCGAAAAAAGTGCGTGCTCTCGCTCTGCGTCATGCGCTGTCGGCGAAGGCCAAGGCTGGTGAGCTCGTCGTGCTCGACAAGGCGTCCTCGACGGACGGCAAAACCAAGGCACTCCGCGGTCGCTTCGAGGAGCTCGGGCTGGTCAACGCCCTGTTCATCGATGGTGCCGAGCTCGAGCCGAGCTTCGTGCGCGCCGCGCGCAACATTCCGAACGTCGATGTGCTGCCCGTACAGGGGATCAACGTCTACGACATTCTGCGGCGCAGAAAGCTGGTGTTGACCCGCGCAGCGATCGAGGCGCTCGAGACGCGGTTCAAGGGGAAGATCAAGCCCGTACCTGCTGCCGCGGGTGAGGAGGCCCGTTCGTCATGAGCAAGCTCAAGGCATACGACGTCATCCGCTCGCCAGTGATCACGGAAAAAGCCACGCTCGCCTCCGAGTCGAGCCAGGTGATTTTCAACGTGGCGGCCGGCGCCTCGAAGCCCGAGATCAAGGCTGCCGTCGAGCAGCTGTTCGGGGTCAAGGTGAAGGCCGTCAATACGCTGGTTCGCAAGGGCAAGAAGAAGACGTTCCGAGGCATCACTGCGGTGCAGAAGGACGTCAAGAAGGCGATCGTCACGCTCGAGGACGGACAGTCCATCGACGTGACGACGGGCCTCTGAGGGAGATCGCCGATGGCGCTCAAGACTTTCAGGCCGACGTCCCCCGGGCTCCGCCAGCTCGTGCTCGTCGACCGCTCGCATCTCTGGAAGGGCGATCCTGTCAAGGTGCTCGTCGAGGGTAAGTCCAAGTCGGGCGGCCGCAACCATCATGGCCGCATCACGTCGCGCCATATCGGTGGCGGTCACAAGCAGGCCTACCGGACCGTCGATTTCCGCCGCCGGAAGGCGGGCGTGTCGGCGTCCGTGGAGCGGCTCGAGTACGATCCGAACCGTACGGCGTTCATTGCCCTCATCAAATACGAGGACGGGGAGCTGTCGTACATCCTGGCTCCGCAGCGCCTCGCCGTCGGCGACACCGTCGTCTCCGGCGACAAGGTGGATGTGAAGCCGGGCAATGCGATGCCGCTCGCGGCGATGCCGATCGGGTCGATCGTGCACAACGTTGAGCTGAAGCAAGGGCGCGGCGGCCAGCTCGCACGCTCTGCCGGCTCGTATGTCCAGCTCGTCGGCCGTGATGCCGGATGGGCGATCCTGAAGCTGTCGTCCGGTGAGACCCGGCGCGTGCGTCAGGAGTGCATGGCGACGGTCGGTGCGGTGTCGAACCCGGATCATGCGAACGTGTCGATCGGCAAGGCCGGCCGCACGCGGTGGATGGGAAAGCGTCCGACGGTGCGCTCGATCGCGATGAACCCGGTCGATCACCCGAACGGCGGCCGGACCAAGGGCGGCAAGCATTGGGCAACGCCCTGGGGCAAGCCGACCAAGGGTTACAAGACCCGCAAGAACAAGACGACGGACAAGTATATCGTCCGCGGCCGCACGAAGTAGCAGGCCTGGACAGGCGAGGAGAACGACAGTGGCACGCTCGGTCTGGAAAGGTCCGTTCCTGGACGCCCACCTGCTCAAGAAGGCAGAGAAGGTGCGCGCCTCGGGCCGCAACGAGGTGATCAAGATCTGGACGCGGCGCTCCACCATCCTGCCGCAGTTCGTAGGCCTGACGTTCGGCGTCTACAATGGTCACAAGCACATCCCTGTGGCCATCAGCGAGGATATGGTGGGACACAAGTTCGGAGAGTTCTCTCCGACCCGCACCTTTCCCGGCCACGGCGGCGACAAAAAGTCGGTGAAGAGGTAACATGGGCAAGCCGAAACAGCAGCGCAGGCTGCCGGAGAACGAGGCCCAGGCCATTGCCCGGAATCTTCGCGTCTCCCCGCAGAAGCTGAACCTCGTCGCGGCCATGATACGCGGCAAGAAGGTGAACCAGGCTCTCGCCGAGCTCGAGTTCTCGCGCAAGCGTATCGCTGGCGACGTCAGGAAGTGCCTGATCAGCGCCATCGCCAACGCCGAGAACAATCACCAGCTCGATCCTGACGATCTGGTCGTCAGCGAGGCATGGGTCGGCAAGAACATGGTCATGAAGCGGTTCCACGCGAGAGGGCGTGGCCGCGGGGCCCGCATCATGAAGCCTTTTGCCGAGATCACTGTCGTCGTGCGCGAGCAGGCGGCTGCAGAGGAGCGCGAGTGATGGGTCATAAAGTCAATCCCGTCGGCCTGCGTGTCGGCATCAACCGGACCTGGGACAGCCGCTGGTTCGCCAGCCGCGGCGAGTACGGCCGCCTGCTACACGAGGATATGGCCATTCGCCGTCATATCCTGGCGCAGCAGCGGCAGGCTGGCATAGCCAAGGTGATCATCGAGCGGCCGCACCGGAAGTGTCGGGTGACAGTGCATTCGGCGCGCCCCGGCATTCTGATCGGCAAAAAAGGCGCCGACATCGAGAAGCTTCGTAGCGAGCTCGCGAAGCTGACCTCGTCAGAGGTGCATCTCAATATCGTCGAGGTGCGCAAGCCGGAGATCGACGCGACGTTGGTGGCGGAGACGATCGCCCAGCAGCTGGAGCGTCGCGTGGCGTTCCGGCGTGCCATGAAGCGGTCGATGCAATCGGCCATTCGGCTCGGCGCCCACGGCATCAAGATCATCGTGTCGGGCCGGCTGGGTGGCGCCGAGATTGCTCGTGTCGAGAAGTATCACGAAGGCCGGGTGCCCCTGCATACGCTGCGGGCGGACATCGACTTCGGATACGGCCTGGCGAAGACCGCCTACGGCGTCATCGGCGTCAAGGTCTGGATCTTCAAGGGCGAGATCATGGAGCACGACCCGATGGCCTCGGAGCGCCGGTCCAGCGAGGCGCAGGAGAGCGGCGGTGGTGGAGGCGGCGGGCGGCCACGTCGCGATGGCGATCGGGGTGATCGCGGCGGACGCCGAGGTCGCGGCGAGCGTGGCGATCGAGGCGGCGAGGGTGAGCAGGGCTAAGGCCCGCATCTCGTCATTCCGCGGGATAGATTCGAGGATACGCTGCCATGCTGCAACCGAAGCGAACAAAATTCAGGAAGGCCTTCAAAGGCCGGATCCATGGCGCGGCCAAGGGCGGGACGAGCCTCAATCTGGGCTCCTATGGCTTGAAGGCTATGGAGCCCGAGCGATTGACCGCCCGGCAGATCGAGGCTGCGCGGCGTGCAATCACCCGGCACATGAAGCGTGCGGGTCGCGTCTGGATCCGCATTTTTCCGGACGTGCCGGTGTCGAAGAAGCCAGCCGAGGTGCGGATGGGCTCCGGCAAAGGTTCGCCTGAGCTGTGGGTCGCCCGGGTGAAGCCGGGCCGGATCATTTTCGAGCTCGACGGCGTGACCGACAAGGTAGCGCGAGAGGCGCTGCAACTCGGGGCCGAGAAGCTCCCGATCAAGACACGGATCGTAACGCGGGTGCTTTGACGTCAGCGCCGTTACGAGTCAACGAGGAGAAGAACGTTTCATGTCGAGCGCCGGGAAATTCAAACAGCTGACCGTCGATCAACTCGACGACGAGCTGATCAAGCTCAAGAAAGAGCAGTTCAACCTGCGCTTCCAGAGAGCGTCGGGCCAGCTCGAGAATACTGCGCGTGTTCGCCTCGTCCGCCGCGATATCGCGCGAATCATGACCATCGCGCGTCAGAAGCGCGCCACCGGCCAGACGGCCTGACGGGATAGAACAGGGAAGAAGTCCATGCCGAAGCGGGTCCTTCAGGGCGTCGTGGTGTCCGACAAAAACAACAAGACGGTCGTGGTCGAGGTCGAGCGCCGGTTCACGCATCCGTTGCTGAAGAAGACCGTCCGGCGCTCCAAGAAGTACCACGCTCACGACGAGGAAAATGTCGCCAAGGTCGGCGATCGGGTCTGGATCGAGGAGTGCCCACCGATCTCGAAGCAGAAGCGGTGGGTGGTGCTCAGGCAGCCGGCCTGATCAGCCTCCGGGGCCACGCTGGCTCAGAAGTCATCTGATTTTCGCGGGCCCTCGTGGCTCGGATACGGGATAAGGGGATCGGTCCATGATCCAGATGGAATCAAATCTCGACGTGGCCGATAACTCCGGCGCTCGTCGAGTCCAGTGCATCAAGGTGCTGGGTGGCTCTAAGCGGAAGTACGCCACGATCGGCGATACGATCGTCGTGACGGTAAAAGAAGCGATCCCGCGCGGCCGCGTGAAAAAGGGCCAGGTGATGAAGGCCGTCATCGTGCGGACCGCGAAGGGGGTCAGGCGCCCGGACGGGTCGCTGATCCGCTTCGATCGCAATGCCGCCGTTCTGGTGAACGCCACTGGCGAGCCGATCGGGACCCGCATTTTCGGGCCCGTCACGCGCGAGCTCAGGGCCAGGAAGCATGTCAAGATCATGTCGCTCGCGCCGGAGGTGCTCTGATGCCGTCGCTCAAAATAAAGAGGGGTGACCACGTCATCGTGCTTGCGGGACGCGACAAGGGCAAGCACGGCGAGGTGATCGAGGTGCGTCCCAAAGAAGGGCGCGCGCTGGTTCGCGGCGTAAACATGATTCGTCGCCATCAGAAGCAGTCTGGCGCCAACGAGGGCGGAATCATCTCGCGGGAGGGTCCGATTCAGCTATCGAACCTCGCGCTCGAGGATCCGAAGGACGGCAAGCCGACTCGGGTCGGTTTCCGCATCCTCGATGACGGCAAGAAAGTGCGCTTTGCGAAGCGCTCGGGCGAGATCATTCCGGACAAGACGAGCTGACCATGGCCGAAAAGGGCGAAAAGGGCCCGCCGAAAGGCGGCGACAAGCAGGGCCAGAAGGGCAGCGGCAAAGGCAAGGCCGCCGATGCCAAGGGAAGAGGCAAGGGTGGTGGCGACGCCAAGGAGGCCAAAGCCGCCCCTGCGCCGCGGCCGGCGGACTATCGCCCGCGCATGAAGGAGCACTACGAGAAGGTGGTGCGTGACGCCATGCGCGAGAAGTTCGGGTATAAGAACCCGATGCAGATCCCGCGGCTCGAGAAGATCGTGCTCAACATGGGCGTGGGAGAGGCTGTCGCAGACCGCAAAAAGGTGGATGCCGCTGCGGGCGATCTCGCTCTTATTGCCGGGCAGCGGCCGGTGATCACGCGTGCCCGGAAGTCGATCGCCACGTACAAGCTCCGCGATAACATGGCGATCGGTGCCAAGGTGACGTTGCGCGGGGATCGGATGTACGAGTTCCTTGATCGGTTGGTCACGCTGGCCATGCCGCGCATCAAGGACTTTCGTGGTCTGAATGCGAAAAGCTTCGATGGACGCGGCAACTTCGCGTTCGGTCTGCGCGAGCACACGGTGTTCTACGAGATCGACTACGACAAGATCGATCAGACGTGGGGCATGGATGTGATCGTGTGCACCACCGCCGGCAACGACGATGAGGCGCGGGAGCTGCTGCGCGCCTTCAATTTCCCCTTCCGTAGCTAGGGCTTAACCTTGGGCGGTGCGGTGGACAGCAACCACCGGGCGGACGTGAAAATCCGCTGCGCCACCAATAAGTGGGCCTTGGAGGACCTGATGGCCAAGAAGAGTTCGATCGAGAAGAACGAGCGGCGGCGCCGGCTCGTCGCGCAGTTTGCGGACAAGAGGGCGGCTCTGAAAGAGATCGCGAGCGATAGCAAGCAGCCGCCTGAAATCAGGTTCCAGGCGCGCATGAAGCTGGCGCAGCTACCGCGGAACTCTTCGAGAACGCGGATTCGCAATCGTTGCGAGATCACTGGCCGCGCTCGTGGTTTCTATCGGAAGCTCAAGCTCAGCCGTAACCAGCTGCGCGAGCTGGCGAGCCAGGGATTGATCCCCGGTATGGTCAAGTCGAGCTGGTGAGAGGGGCCATCCCATGTCCATGAACGATCCCCTCGGCGATATGCTGACTCGCATTCGCAACGCACTCGAGAGACGCCGGCCGAAGGTGAGCACGCCTGCCTCCAACCTGCGTGGCCGGGTGCTGGACGTGCTTCTCGAGGAAGGCTACATCCGTGGCTATTCCAAGGTGGAGCACCGCACCGGTGTGAGCGAGTTCGACATCGAGCTGAAGTACAACAACGGCCAGCCGGCCATTCGGGAGATCAAGCGCATCTCGAAGCCGGGGCGGCGGGTCTACTCGCCGGTGAAGGATCTGGTTCCGGTTGCCAATGGGCTCGGCGTCGCGATCCTCTCCACGCCCAAGGGCGTCATGACCGATACGCGCGCTCGGGATGAGAAAGTCGGCGGCGAGGTTCTCTGCAGCATCTTCTGATGCGGCGTGAATCTGGGCCGGAGCGCGAACGGAACGAGCGGGAAAAAGCAATGTCGCGGATTGGCAAGAAGCCGGTACCTGTGCCCGCCAATGTGCAGGCCACCGTGACCGGTCAGGAAGTGAAAGTGAAGGGACCGAAAGGCGAGCTCGGGTTTGTCGTGCCGGCTTCGCTGAAGGTCGAGCGGACAGACGCTGGCATCGCCGTGACGCCGCGGGATGAAACGCAGCTGGCGCGGGCGATGTGGGGTATGTCACGGACCCAGATCGACAACTTGGTCAGGGGTGTCGTGACGGGCTACAACCAGAGCCTGGAAATTCACGGGGTGGGTTTCCGCGCCGCGATGAAGGGCAAGGAGCTGAACCTGCAGCTCGGTTTCAGCCATGACATCGACTACGTGATCCCTGAAGGCATCACGATTCAACTCGATGGTCCCAAAAAAGATTCGATCATCCGAATCTCGGGGATCGACAAACAGAAGGTTGGCCAAGTTGCCGCGGAGCTGCGCGCCTATCGCAAGCCGGAGCCCTATCAGGGTAAAGGCGTGCGCTATCAGGGCGAGTATATTCTGCGCACGGAAGGCAAGAAGAAGTAGGATCGCCATGAGCGCCCACAGCAAGCTATTCCAGAGCCGGCGCGCGCGCGTGCGGCGTGCCCTGCGCAAAGTGGCGGCGGATCGGCCGCGGCTGTCCGTCCATCGCTCGTCGATGCACATCTATGCCCAGATCATCGACGACGCCAAAGGCGTCACGCTGGCCTCGGCGTCGAGCATCGATCGCGAGCTGAAGGCCACCATGCCCAAGGGTACCGACAAGAATGCGGCCGCAATCGTCGGCAAGCTCGTGGCCGAGCGGGCTTTGAAGGCTGGTGTCCGCGAGGTCGTTTTCGATCGCGGGGCATACAAGTTTCATGGGCGGATCAAGGCTTTGGCCGACGCCGCACGCGAGGGTGGCCTGAGCTTCTAGGTGCGCTGCACCTCTGGCATCGAAAGGATTTGGCAGTGGCACGAGGCCCATCGAGAGACCGCGACCGTGGTCGCGACGACGACGGCAAAGGCGAGTTTGCGGACAAGCTGGTCGCGCTCAATCGCGTGGCAAAGGTGGTGAAGGGCGGCAAGCGGTTCGGGTTCGCGGCGCTCGTGGTGGTCGGTGACCAGGCCGGGCAGGTCGGGTTCGGTCACGGCAAGGCCCGCGAGGTTCCCGAGGCGATCCGTAAAGCCACAGAGGCGGCGCGGCGTGCACTGGTGCGGGTGCCGATGCGCGACAAGCGTACGCTGCATCACGACAGCTTCGGCCATCATGGCGCGGGCAAAGTGGTGTTGCGCGCGGCGCCCCCGGGTACCGGGATCATCGCCGGCGGTCCGATGCGCGCGGTGTTCGAGATGCTGGGCGTGCGCGACGTCGTTGCGAAGTCGCTGGGCTCGACCAACCCCTACAATATGGTTCGGGCAACGTTCGATGCTCTGAAAGCGCAAGAGAACCCGCGAGCCGTCGCTGCTCGCCGGGGCAAGAAGGTGTCCGAGATCGTCGCTCGTCGACGGGACGGTGCCGGAGAGACGACCGAGGGAGCGACGGAGTCGGCGTAATTGCCGGCTCGGTGGCTCGCATAGGCGCGCGCTCCAGCTTTGTGGGATGGAATGCCGGTCGGCAGGGACGTTCAGTCCAGCTTCGGCAGGTGCGAATTGGCACGAAGGTGACGTGAGATGGCTGAAGCGAAGGCGCCGGCGGGAAAGACCGTAACGGTCGAGCAGTATCGAAGCGCGGCACGCCGCCCCGAGGTGCAGACGAGGACGCTCAAGGGTCTCGGTCTGAACAAGATGTGGCGCCGTCGGACTCTCGAGGATACGCCGGCCGTGCGCGGCATGATCAAGTCCGTGCATCATCTGGTTCGCGTCGTCGAGCCGAAGGGCTGACGCAGTCTGCGCCTTGCCCTGCTCGCGTCGGTGCATTGCGCCGACGAGGTGGTGGCGAGACGGTAGGTTGCCAGACGGTGCGACGAGACCGAGGTCTCGGTGAGACATGCGAGATAGCCGCGCGCTAAAGCGGCCCAAAGGAATGAGGCAAGGCCATGCGGCTCAACGAGATCAAGGACAGGGAAGGTGCCCGCAAGGCTCGGCTCAGGGTCGGGCGTGGCATCGGCTCGGGTGTCGGCAAGACGGGTGGTCGCGGTGGCAAGGGCCAGACGGCGCGCTCGGGTGTGGCCATCGGTGGGTTCGAGGGCGGCCAGATGCCGCTCTATCGCCGGCTGCCGAAGCGCGGCTTCAATCCGATAAACCGGAAATCCTACAACGAGGTCACGCTGGCTCGCCTGCAGGATGCGATTGAGCGCGGGCGCCTGGATGCGACCCGGACCGTGGACGCAGCGGCGCTGGTCGCGGCCGGTGTGATCCGTCGGCCGCTCGATGGGGTCCGCGTCATCGGGACGGGTGAGCTGAAGACGAAGCTTGCTCTGAAGGTCGATCACGCCACCGTCTCTGCCAAGGCTGCGATCGAGCAGGCCGGCGGCACGGTGGAGCTGATTGTGAAGAAAGTGCTCGAGGCGGACGAGAAGAAGCGCGCCAAGACGGCCGCCAAGAAAGCCAAGCTGACCAAGAAGAAGGGTGGCGACAGCGAGTGATCCAGCCGCGGTGGCGGGGCTACGCCGTTGCCGTTCGCAGTTGGGTCGAGCGGATGCTCGGCCCGGCGGGCAATGGCCAAAGCCGGCTCTTGGGCCGCAGGTACTTCGCCCGCGCCGCGATTGCGTCACGGTTCGAGCATCGTCATCTTGGTGACGACACGATAGGGTTGCGCGGCGCCGGGGTGGCACGCCCCCTGAGGGCCCGTCCTGCCTCGAGGAGCCTGAGCCGCACATGGTATCCGCTGCCGAACAGCTCGCATCGAATCTGAACTTCGGCGCCTTCGCCAAAGCCGAGGAGCTGAAGAAGCGAATCTGGTTCACGCTGGGTGCGCTACTGGTCTACCGGCTCGGCACGTTCATACCGATGCCGGGCATCGATCCCGCCAAATTCAGCGAAGTGTTCGAGCGCAGCTCGCGAGGCATTCTCGGTCTCGTGAACCTGTTCTCCGGCGGCGCCATCGAGCGCATGGCCATCTTCGCCTAGAACATCATGCCGTACATCTCGGCATCGATCATCATGCAGCTGATGGCGTCGATTGTGCCGACGCTGGAGGCGCTCAAGAAGGAAGGCGAGCAGGGCCGCAAGCAGATCAACCAGTACACGCGCTATCTGACGGTC
>JBFWQN010000128.1:0-11073 GCA_050249405.1 Hyphomicrobiaceae bacterium
AGGCTTCGCCGATGTTGACCAGGCCGAGGGTAAGCATGAGGACTGCGCCGGCAATGGCGCCGATGGCGGCTACGGCCGTGAGAAAACGCGACAGCAAAATGAGGCGCCGCTCGATACCGCGAGTGCCTTCCTTGCGCTCGCCGGGAACCATTCGCACCGTCCTGTCGATCGAGGCCGTCGCAGCGGAAATGCTCATTGGCCCGAGCAAGTTCCATGCGCACGTGCAAGGCGCTCACGATCGTGGCGCGAAGAGCGGCAACCGCTCGCAATCCGTCGCACGCTCGAGGGCGAGCAGCCGCTGCTTGGTCGCGACGCCACCCGGCGCCGAGAAGCCGCCGAGCCGCTCCCCTTTGGCCAAAACCCGGTGGCAGGGAATGACGACAGGCACGGGATTGCGGGCCATCGCCTGTCCGACGCCGCGGGCAGCGCCCGGCGCGCCGACGGCACGCGCGAGTTCACCGTAGGTGATCGTCTCGCCGCACGGCACGCGCCGCAACGCGGCGTAGATCGCCGCATGGAACTCCGGCACTCCCGCCAAGTCCACGGCAATGCTTCCCAAGTCCACGGTTCCCGCGGCGAAATATCGTTGCAACAGCGACACCGCCGCCTCGACGGGTCGAGGCAAAGGCCCCCGCTCAGGAACCCGCCGCGCCGAGATGCGCAATTCGGTCGCCTCGCGCGTTGTCTCGGGCAGTTGCAGACGGACAAAGCCCGCGCGGCTCCAGGCGATGCCGCACGTCCCCAGTTGCGTGTCGATCAGCGCATAACGCTGGGTGTCACTATGAACGGGGCCGTCATTCATGCGTGGCTTCCGATGTCTCGGCGAAAGCTATCAGCCTCGCCCGCAGTTGTCGCCCCGACCCCGCTCTGCCTGTAGGCTGGGTCGTGTCGGGCAAGCCGGGCGCACTTGCGAGGCGAGCAATGTGCCGCTCGATCCATGGAGACCACCATGCCCCGGAGCGTCGAGGTGGATTGTTGCATCGCCGGCGGGGGACCGGCCGGGATGATGGCCGGGCTGCTGCTCGCCCGCGCCGGCTGCCGAACATTGGTGCTCGAGAAACACGCCGATTTCCTCCGCGATTTCCGCGGAGACACCGTACATCCCTCCACCATGGAGATCATGCGGGAGCTGGGCCTCCTCGAGGCCTTCCTCGCACGACCGCACCAGAGGCTAGCCCGCCTCTCGGGCGTGTTCGCAGGGCAGGAGATCACAGTCGCCGATTTCTCGACGCTGCCTGTCTCCGCGAAATTCATCGCGTTCATGCCGCAATGGCATTTCCTCGATTTTCTGGCCGACGCCGCGCGCAGTCTGCCGACGTTCGCGCTCGAGATGCGCACACAGGCCATGGAGCTGCTCCGGGACAACGGCCGGATCGCCGGCGTGCGGGCGGAAGGGCCCGAGGGCACACTCGAGGTGCGAGCCACTCTCACCATCGGTGCTGACGGCCGCGGCTCGGCGCTCCGCTCGCAGGCAGGTCTGGCCGTCACCGACATCGGCGCCCCGATCGACGTGCTCTGGTTCCGCCTTCCCCGCAACGGCGTCGGCGGCGGGGACGAGCCCCTGCTCAACACGGGTCCGGGGCATATCCTCATCACCATCGACCGCGGCGACTACTATCAGTGCGCGTTCGTCATCCCCAAGGGGGCCGCCGAGGCGGTGAGGGCCGCCGGGCTCGATGCGTTTCGACGGGTCGTGGGCGAGACGGCGCCGCGCCTCGGCGGACCGGTGCAGTCGCTGTCGGACTTGGACGAGCTCAAGCTGCTGACGGTCAAAGTGGATCGCCTCGACCGGTGGTCGCAGCCCGGCCTCCTGATGATCGGCGACGCGGCGCACGCGATGTCGCCGATCGGCGGCGTTGGCATCAACCTCGCGATCCAGGATGCCGTTGCCGCAGCCAACCTGCTCGCCGGCCCGATCGCGGACGGCAGCCCGGTCGACGACCTGCTCGAGCGTGTCGAGAAGCGCCGAGCGTGGCCGACGCGGGCCACCCAATTCATCCAGGTCCAGGCTCAGAGCCGGATCATCGCGCCGCTGCTTTCGGGCAAGCGCGGCGCCGGACCTCCACTGCCGCTCGAGGTCATCTCGCGACTGCCGTGGCTGCAGCGACGGGCTGCCGCCCTCATCGGCCTCGGCGTCAGGCCAGAGCATGTGGCATCGCCGGAACGCCACCACATCACGCCGCCGCCGCTGGAACAGGTCTGCGGCGACGAAGATAGCGACAGCGACCCAGCCTGAATGCTTGGCCGCCCGCCGCGCATTCCCGGCCGCGTCAGCGGCGCGAGCGGGGAACGACGCTGACGATGCCGTTGGTTGCACCGGCGCATCCTGCGAGGCAGACGATGCAGACGTTGCCCGTGCCACAGCCCGGAACGTCGGCGTCCTGCTGAGCCACGGGAGCCGGCTTGCCGACCTTGGCCACGGATGCGCGCTGGCTTGCGTCCGCCGCTGGCGATGCGGCCGGTGCAGGTGCGGCCGTACGCGCCGCCGGGCCGCTTGCCGAAGATGCGGGTGACGCGGGCCGTGAGGTCGCCGCCTCTTTCGGGGCCGAAGCCGCAGGCGGCGCCACCGGCTCGCCGATCTTCACCTCGAACGGCGCGCGCACAGGCTCGGCGCCGGGCTTGGCCGTGGCGATGTCGGGCTTATCCGCCTCGATCTGCGGGGCGTCCCCGGCAGCGGCCTCGTCCTTCGCGGGCTCCTCCGATGGAGCCTCCTCCTTGGCGGCAGCCTTGTCCGCCTCCTCCTGCTTGTCGGTCTCCTCTTTCGCCGCCTTTGCCGCAGCGGCCTCGGCCTCGGCCTCGACCGGACCTTTCACGCCGAAGCGGGCCTCCGCCACACCGCCAGCCAGCGGTACGAACGCGATCATGAGTGCCGCACAGAGCCCCAGCCGGGCCAGGACCGACGGGTAAGACGACTTCGACATCGAGTAACTCCCACCTTAACGCGAGCCTTCCGACCCTAGGATCGCGGACTTAACGAACTCCTAATGAAGTGCCCGCGAGGGGTGAGAAGGCCTCGCGATTCGCTACTGTCTATTCCAGCGGACGACGGCGCTCTATCCTTCGTCGACGACAACCAGAACCGGAGGACGCCATGGCCGCGCTCAAGGACGGCAAGTACTACAAGGTCGAGATCGACGGACGACTGATGATCCTGACGCTCAACCGGCCCGAGGTGATGAATGCTCTGCATCATCTCGCGCACGAGGAGCTGTCGGCCGTGTGGGACGAGTTCCAGGAGAGCCCGGACCTCTGGGTGGCGATCGTCACGGGTGCCGGGGACCGCGCCTTCTCGGCCGGAAACGACCTCAAGTATCACGCCGAGTATCGCGCCAAGCACGGCACCCGGCCTCCGGCGACGCCGAAGGGCTTCGCGGGACTGTGCAATCGCTTCGATCTCGACAAGCCGGTGATCGCCGCCGTCAATGGCGTCGCCATGGGCGGCGGCTTCGAGATCGCTCTCGCCTCGGACATCATCGTCGCCTCGGAGAAGGCCCGGTTCGCGCTGCCGGAGCCGCGTGTCGGTCTCGCCGCGGGCGCGGGCGGCATGCAGCGGCTGTCGCGCCAGATTCCGCTCAAGAAAGCGATGGGCATGATGCTCACGGCACGTCACGTACCGGCGCAGGAAGGTTTCGAGCTCGGCTTCGTCACGGCGGTGGTGCCGCACGAGAAGCTGATGGAGGAGGCGCGCCGCTGGGCCGGGCTCGTGCTCGAGTGCTCGCCCATGTCGATCCGCGCCACGAAGCAGGTGGTGATGCGCTCGCTCGACGTGCCGTCGACCGAGATCTCCATGCGCAACATGAGCTATCCGGCCTTCGTCGCCATGACGCAGAGCGAGGACACGGTGGAGGGTCCCAAGGCTTTCGCGGAGAAGCGCAAGCCCAACTGGAAGGGCCGGTAGCTCCCCTCCGGAGGCGCGCCGGCCGCCGTCCGGCGCGCATTGCCACCGTTTCCCGCGGGCGCTGATCTCCCGGCGCCTCGCTTTTGGAGCCTTCAGTCATGGCCGATGCAGCCAGCCGCCTCGCCTACACGATCGAGGCCTACAACGTCTCGCACGCCTCCGAGAACAAGATCCACGACGACACGATCGCCCAGAAGCTCGGCTTTTCGGGCGGGCTGGTGCCGGGCGTGGAAGTGTTCGCCTATGCCTCGCACCTGCCCCTGCAGAAATGGGGCCCCGCCTTTCTCGAGCGCGGCGTGATGTCGGCCAAATTCGGAAAGCCGGTCTACGACGGCCGCATGGCGACCGTCAGCGGCGTCGAGACCGCGGATGGCGGCCTCACGCTCCGGGTCGAGAGCGAGGGCGTCGAGTGCGCCACGGGCACGGCGCACCTGCCGGCCTCCCCTGCCGCACAGCCGCGCGTCGCCGACTATCCCTACCACGTGCCGCCGGCCGATCTTGCCGCGCGCCCGCCCGCCGACGAGACGAGCCTCGCCGTCGGACGCCTGCTCTCGACCGTGCCGGTGGTCCTCGATCGCGAGCGCCATGAGGCCTATCTCCGCGACGTGCGCGAGTCCGATCCCATCTACGCAGCGGAAAGCATCGCGCATCCAGGCACGCTGCTTCGCCTGTGCAATTTCGCGCTTCGCGAGAACGTCGTGTTGCCGCCCTGGATTCACGTGGGGAGCACGCTCACCAACCTGTCGGTGGCGCGCGTCGGCGAGGCTCTGTCGGCGCGGACGCGCGTCGTCGCCAACTACGACAAGAAGGGGCACCGGCTGGTCGATCTGGACTGCCTGCTCATGGCCGGCGAGCGCCCTGTCGCGCACGTGCTGCACACAGCGATCTACAAGCTGCGGCATCTCGCAAGTTAAGGCATGGCTCTGATCCGGCCGTCGCGTCAGCGCGGCGGCCAGAACGCCTCGATCAGCACGCGGTGCTCGCGGATGAGGTCCGCCGGAAGCGCGGCAACATCGAACAATGTGCCGTCGTGCGGCTCGCCGTCGAGGTTGCAGTGGCACAGCAGCGAGACCGGCGACGCGAACGGGTGATCTTCCCAGACGTAATGGCCGGCAATCCTGACCAGCCGGGCGCTCACGCCGAGCTCGCGGCGGGCGATTCGATCGACCGCATGCTCTAGCAGCTCGCCGGCTCCGACGAAGCCGCCAGGCAGATGATGCCCCTGGAAGTCCGCATCGTGCCGGGGCGTGAGCAGCACGTCGCGACCAGTGTGCGACACGAGCAGCTCGACCACGGGCTGGGCGACGACGCCGCGCATCGCACGAAACACCTCGAGCGGCATCCGCGGCGTGCCGAGACCTTCGCCGGCGAGCTTGCGCAGGAGCCCTGCAAGCTGCGCAATCTCGTCCGGCGTCATTGGCCCGCTCCGATTCAGCCCGGCCAGCGGGCGTCCTGCTCGGCGCGGAGCTTGTCCGCGAGACGGCCCTCGGGCACCTCGACGTCGTCGTAGGTGATGACCGTGTCGGCGGGCAAGTCCCGCTTCAGGCGGCAGCCCTCGGCCAAGCCCATCGGCAGCAGCCGCTCCTTGCGCGAGACCGCGTAAGCCTCGGCCACGCCATACGACTTGTAGCCGCCGAGCTCGTCGATGACGTCGCCCTTCCTCAGCGGGATCTTCGAGGTGGCGACCACCTCGACACATGGCCCGTCGATCGGCGCGATCACAGGGTCGCCGAAGAGGACCGCGCGCGCCACAGAGGCCGGCACCTCGAAATGGCAGAGGTGATAGGGCGTGTAGAACGAGTAGAGCGGCCCGGTGCCGAGCTTGTAGAGATTGAGATAATGCTGCTGCTTCGGGTCGTCGTGCGTGCCAAGCACGAACACGCCCGGGCTCGGCAGCGACTTCACGACGTAGTCGACCACGCCGCCGAGCCGCTTCAGCTCCTCGACGTCGTACATTTTCGTCAGCTCGTCGACATGGCCCGCGTGCTCGCGGCCGACCATGCCGCGCTTCTGCACGGTCATGCCTGTGGCATTGGCGACGATCGCCTGCTCGAACGAGATCTTGGTGCCGTCGGCGAAGCTGGTCACCATGTAGGGGTTCTGCCCCCATTTCTCGGCGAAGCCCTTCTGCGTCGTCGGATTACGGTGCTCGTCCTGCAGGCCCTTGATGTTGCCGCACACGAGCGGCGTCACGCCCAGGCCCTTCACGAACCGGTAGAGGTTCATCTGCACGCCCGGCTGATCGCCGTCGCAGCCGGTGAGCACGATGCCCGCCTTGTCGGCGTGCTTCTTGAGGATCGGCCCGACGGTGGCGTCGAGCTCGGCGTTCATGGTCACCATGTGCTTGCGCCGCTCGATGGCGCGCATGGTGATGCGGGCGCCGAACTCGACCGCGCCCGTCACGTCGACGAGACAGTCGATCAGGTCGCTGTCGACGAGCAGGTCGCTGTCCTCGGTGATCACCGGCTTGCCGGCGCGGATCGCATCGTCGAGCTGGGACTGGCGCGCGGCGACGACCGGCTCGGCGGCCCCGTGCTCCACATAGGCGCGGCGCGCATTGGCAAGCGAGCGGTTGCCGATGGCCGCGAGGCGCATGCCGGGCACCGTGTTCAGGACGTGGTTGGCGAAACCGCGCCCCATGAAGCCGGAGCCGATCATGCCGACGCGGATCG
Organism: Hyphomicrobiaceae bacterium; assembly: GCA_050249405.1. Classification (GTDB taxonomy): domain Bacteria; phylum Pseudomonadota; class Alphaproteobacteria; order Rhizobiales; family Hyphomicrobiaceae. Next base: position 6,571 of record JBFWQN010000128.1, read on the forward strand.
GTCGTCCCTCGGCCTCGCGCTTCTTCAGCGCGGTGTCGACGATGAGCATGCTCAGACCTTCTCAACTGCCGCTACGAATGGCGCCCACTTGGTATCCTTCTCGGAGATCACCTCGATGGCGACCGGCCATTTTATGGCAAAGCGCGGATCATCGTAGCGCAGGCCACGCTCGTAGCCGGGCGAGTAGAACTCGCCGACCTGGTAGATGACCTCCGCACCGTCGGTAAGCGTCAGGTAGCCGTGGGCGAACATCTCCGGCACGTAGAGCGCCTTGCGATTCCTGGCGCTCAACTCGATGCCGAAGTGCTGGAGATAGCTCGGCGAGTCGGGGCGCATGTCGATGATGACATCGTAGACGGCGCCGGCGGTGCAGCGCACGAGCTTCGTCTCGGCTGCAGGCGGCAGCTGATAGTGCATGCCGCGCATCGTCCCCTTCCTGTGATTGAAGGAGACGTTGCCTTGCGCAACGGTCGGCTTCAGGCCATGCGCCTCGAACTCGTGCCCGCAGAATGTGCGCGCAAAGAAGCCACGCTCGTCGACGCGCTCCTCGAGCTCGAGAACATAGGCACCCTCGAGATTGGTCGGCACGAATTTCATGGTTACGCCTTCCAGAAAAAGTTGGCGTCGATCTGCTTGGTCTCGAGCAGATGATTGATCATCTTGAGCCGCGTGTGCGCGGACGAGCGGAACAGCTCCGTCGACATGTTGATGCGCGAGAAGACGTCGAGCAGCTGCTCGGCACCCTTCTTGACGGTCCATTCGGTCTTGTAGCCCGGCAGCCTCGCCGCGATCTTGTCGAAGCTCACGCGATAGTCGCGCTTGTCGCCGCCACGGTCGCCGATCGACAGGCTGCATCCGGGGAACGTCGAGGAGATGATCTCGGCGACGGTGCGCACCTGATAGTTCTCCGCCGTATTGCCGACGTTGAACGTCTCGTTGTGGACAGCCTCACGCGGGGCCTCGAGCGTGCAGCGCGCCGCCTTGGCGATGTCGAGCACGTGCACGAGCGGCCGCCACGGCGTGCCGTCCGAGAGCATCTTGATCTCCTTCGTCGTCCACGCCATGCCGGCGAGATCGTTGACGACGAGGTCGAAGCGCTGGCGCGGCGAGGCGCCGTAGGCGGTCGCATTGCGCAAGTAGGTCGGCGAGAAGCGATCGCTCGCCATTTTCTTCAGATCGTCCTCGACCTTCAGCTTGCACTGCGCATAGGCGGTGAGCGGATTGGTCGCGCCGTTCTCGTCGATCATGTCGGGAGAGGCGCCGTAGACGCTGCACGACGAGAAGTAGATGAAGCGCGGAACGCCGGCCTCGATCGCGGTGCGAGCGAGATGCACCGAGCCGCCGTGGTTGATGTCGAACGTGATGTTGGGTGCGAGCTGGCCGAGGGGATCGTTCGACAGCTCCGCCAAGTGAATCACGGCGTCGTGGCCGCGCATGTCCTCGACCGTGACATTGCGGATGTCCTTCGACAACGTCATCGGCAGGTAGTTGCTGCCGTTGTAGAGCCAGCCGCTGCGATAGAAGCCGGTGTCGCAGCCCGTGACCTGATGGCCATGCTGGGCAAGATGGCCGGCGAGGATGATGCCGAGATAACCGTCGGTTCCGGTGACGAAGACCTTCACTTCACTACTCCCGCTGCAATTTCCGGAAAGCGGCGCGTGGCCGCTGGATGCCCTCTACTTCCACACCTTCCACGGCGCCTTGCCCGACTGCCAGAGCGCCTCGAGCTTGTTCTTGTCGTGGAGCGTATCCATCGGCTGCCAGAAGCCAGCGTGGCGGAACGCGGCGAGATTGCCGCTTTCGGCGAGCCTTTCCAGCGGCTCGCGCTCCCACGTCGTGTGATCGCCCTCGATGAGATCGATCGCCTCGGGGCTCACCACGAAGAAGCCGCCGTTGATCCAAGCCCCGTCGCCGTCGGGCTTCTCGCGGAAGGAGGTGATCTTGTGGTCCTCCTTGCCGAGCGTCAGCGCGCCGAACCGGCCCGGAGGCCGTGTCGCGGTGAGCGTACACATCACCTTCTGCGACTTGTGGAAGGCGATGAGCTCGGTGATGTTCACGTCCCCCACGCCGTCGCCGTAGGTGAAGCAGAAATCCTCGTTGCCGAGATACTCGCGCACGCGCCGCAGCCGTCCGCCCGTCAGCGTCGCATCGCCGGTGTCGACGAGCGTGACGCGCCAGGGCTCGGCCCGGCGGTTGTGATAGATCACGTCCTTGTGCTGCATGTCGAACGTGACGTCCGAGTTGTGCAGGTAATAGTTGGCGAAATACTCCTTGATCACGTGGCCCTTGTATCCGCAGCACACGATGACGTCCTTGATCCCGTGCGCGAGATAAATCTTCATGATGTGCCAGAGGATCGGCTTGCCACCGATCTCGACCATGGGCTTCGGGCGCACACCTGTCTCCTCGGACAGCCGCGTGCCAAGTCCTCCAGCGAGCAGAACAAGCTTCATCGGTCGATCATCTCCAACTGGCGGAATATGCCCGCTCCCCGCCGTGATCCTAACGGCGCAGGGACCGGGTCCTTCCCGGTGCCCAGTCGAGGAACCCCTGTGTGTCCTCGGCAAAGCCATTTCTACACGAAATCGGCAAGGCACGAGGAGGTGTATTGCGCAGACCTTCCGAATTCGGCCTCGAACGTAAACCGTCAAGGTTATTCCGCGGACGAACTACAGAGGGTATCGCGATAAATTGCGATCTGCCTCCAAACGCCAAAGCTATGCGGCGCCCCTCGGCCCCTGAGCAAGCGGGCCACCGATGGCGACAGGCGCGACCCTGAAGCGGCGATTGCTCTGCTCCCGCTGCTTGGCGCGGTGGAACAGCAATACCAGCGACGCCTGCATCATCATGAAGGCGAGGTTCGTCAGGCCGCCGATTACCGGCTCGGTGAGGCCGTAGCTCAGGAAGAAGCAGAACAACGCCAGCTCGCGGGCCGCACCGACACGTGCGGCGAGAACGATCGTCGTCAGGATGCACCAGAACAGCAGCAGGAGGCCCACGAGACCCGTGCTGAAAAACATCTCGAGATACCAGTTGTGGCAATGGGCTGCCGCCACGAACAGGTCGGGATGGATGGACAGGATGTGCTGCGCGGACGCGTATCCCTGCCCGATGATCGGGGAGTGCCAGACAAGCTCGGAGACAACCGACCAGATGCGCGTGCGGCCGGTCGCGCTCGTGATCTCCTCGGCGTCGCCCGTGCGCGATACGAGCGAGAATATCTCGTCCGAGAACGTGAACAGCGTCACGCCCGCCAGAATCCCGAGCGCGACGAGAAAAAGCAGCTTGCGACCGAAATTCCCACTGACGAGATACCAGACGGCAATCGACCCGAAGATCGATACGAGCGCCATGCGGTTGTTGGACATGATGCAGCACAGCAGTGCGACCGCGAGCGCGCTCCAGCCGACGAGACGCGAGGCTCCGCGCTGGCGCAAATAGAAAGCCCAGATGAGGAATGCCATCGTGGCGCCCGACGCGCCCGCACCGTTCGAAGCGCCGAAGAGGCCCTGCAAGCGGCTCGTCACCACGAGCTCCGTGCCATACCAGTCCTTCATGCGGCCGAACGAGGGCACTGCAAAATAGGAGATCAACGAGCCGACACACATGAGCAGACCGGTCCAGACCAGAATCTCGACGAGCCTGTCAGGTCCGTAGCGGACGCACAAATGGCAGAGGAAAAGAAAGCTGGCGAGCAGCGACATGGTGGCAACGGCAGCGTGCAGCGGCCCGAGCGAATAGGTCGAGGATACGATCATCACCACATGGAAGGCCATCCAGTAGATGAGCCCATGCAGGTAGAGCTGCTTGAAAATCCGCCGCAGAGCGATCATGCCGATGCCGCCGGCCGCGGCCAGCGCAACGATCTTCACCGCCACCTGGAGGTCGACGCTCTTGTCCGCATACTCGCGGTAGCGAAAGTTCGCACTGAGGATGAACAGGATGACAACCGACAGCAGCGCGGCGAAGTTGCGCTCGCCGGCGAGCCCACGAAAGATCGCGTAGAAAACGAACGGCAAGAGCGGAACGGCGAGCATCCCCGCGGCGGCCATAGGCTCGTCGACGGCCGCATAGCCGAGCAGTGCCAACACGGGCAGCGCCAGCAACAGCCACGGGGCAAGCCCGCCCGGGGCCGTGCCGGCCGCCAGATTCCCGTGCTCTGCGGTGGTATCGCTCATGGTGCTAAATCCGCTCGGCATAGGCAGCAAGACCGGCGGCTTCGCGCCGGAGGTCTGGCGTCACAGGTAGCGCGCACGCGACCGGAACATCCAACGAGACAGCACCCGGCCGACGTTCTGCATCGGCATCTCGAGCGCGCGCAAACTCAGCCATGCCAACGGCAGCGAGATGGCGAGCACGACAACTGCCAGGCCCAGGTTGAGCGAGACCGCGGCGAGTGGCGGCAACTCCGCAGGGACGATCGGTGTCATCAGCCTCAGCAGCACCATCAGAATGGGAAAGTGCACGAGGTAGAGGCCATAGGAGACATCACCGAGCAGCACG
>JBFWQN010000129.1:0-11064 GCA_050249405.1 Hyphomicrobiaceae bacterium
CAGCACCCGCAATGCCGCCGAGCACGACGAAAATCGCATCTCGGTAGCCGGCACCGACCTGGGCCAGCGCCGTTCCGGGGCAGGCGCCCGCAAGGGCGATGCCGGCGCCGAGCACGAGACCGCCGATGATGTCGGCTTTCCAGACGAGCGGCTTCAGTGACAGCGGGACGCCGTAGACGCCGTGCATGACGGCCAGCACGACGAGGCCGGTCACGACAGCCGCCAGAAACACCTTCAGCATGATGAAGCTGCGGAGCTGCATCTGGCCGACGATGATGCCGGGCTCGAACACGCGACTCTTCTCGAGCACGAAGCCGAACACGATGCCCGTGGCGAGGCCGATGAGAATGCCGGTGAGAACTGTCATCTCGCTCTCCTTGAGCTCTGGGTGCGCTCAGACGCGCCTGAAGAAAAGGTTGGCGACGAGCATGCCGCCCGCGAACATGGCGGCCACGGCGACCGTCGAGCCTACCGCGAGCTGGGCCATGCCGGAGATGCCGTGACCCGAGGTGCATCCACCGGCGATGCGCGCGCCGAACAGCATCATGAAGCCTGCGACGAAGGCGACAGGCGCCCGCGCCCAAAGCGACGTCGTGCCGGTGGCCCGTGCCCATACCGCTGAGACGGCGGGGCGGGACGAGCCTGACATGCGCATCGAAATGAAAGCGCCGATGGCGATGCCGACCACGATGGCGACCTGCCACCAGTTCTTCGCTCCTGCCATGTGCGAGGCGAAGTATTTGATGCTTGCCGCCTGCGGATCGACGAGCGCCGCGAGGTGTGCGCCGACCGTGACGAACGACGACGAGGCACCGAGCGCTGTGCTCATCAGGATGAAGGTCGGGATCTGCAGAAGGCCAATGACGACGCCGGCGACGTACGGCGACCAGGCCTTGTCGGTGAGGCTTGGCATGGGCTCCTCCAAAAGTCGTTGCTGAACGGGCAAAAATAGGGGCAGGCGAGCAGTGTGCCTTGATAGCGCGCAACCGCAACGACCGGCCCCATCCCGACCCCCACTGGCGCGGCACCGGTGGGCGCGTCTGTGCCGAAGTCACCGAGCGCGGGTAGCGCCGCACCGAGAGCCACGCTCGGCCATCAGCCAGATGAATTGCGTGCGACAGCCGGACAGACGATGATGCGCGCCGCTCAGCCGGAGGAACGGCTGAAGCCTGAGTTTCCACCGAGGGGAAAACCCATGTCCATGTACCAAGCTTCAATTCCCGTCATGCAGCGGCGCATGCGCCAGCTGATCGGCATCCTCGACAAGGCCGAGGCCCACTGCACGGCGAAAAAGATCGACCCCGAGGTGCTCGTCAACGCGCGCCTCTTCCCCGACATGTTCCCGCTCCGGCGCCAGATCCAGATCGCGACCGACATGGCCAAGGGCGCGGCGGCGCGTCTTTCCGGCTCCGAGGTGCCGACGTCGCAGGACACCGACAAGACGTTCGCGGATCTCAAGGCGCGGCTGCAGGGCGCCATCGACTATCTGGCGAAGTTCAAGCCGGAGCAGATCGACGGCACGGAAGGCAAGGACATCCAGCTCACCATCGGCGGCCAGCCGGCGACGCTGAAGGGCGAGATGTACCTGTTCAACCACGCCTTCCAGCACTTCAACTTCCACGGCGTGACGGCCTACAACATCCTTCGCCACAACGGCGTCGAGATCGGCAAGCGCGACTGGATCGGCACGTTCTGATCAGCAGGTGCCTGGACGCTTCGGCGTTCAGGCGCCCCTCAAGATGCCACGCGCCGCCTCGGCGAGACTCTCGCGGAAGGCAGGGTGGGCGATGGCGATCATGGCGCGGGCGCGCTCGCGGAGTGGGAGATTGCGCTGCTCGGCGCGCCCCCACTCCGTGATCACCACGTCGACGTCGCTGCGCGGCGTGGTGACGGGGCCGCCCAGCCGGGCGACGATGCGGCTCGCCCTGCCGCCGGGCGTCGTGCTCGGCAGCGCGATGATCGAGCGCCCCCCGGCCGAGCGGACAGCGGCGCGCACGTAGTCCACCTGGCCGCCGACGGTGCCGACGTAGTCCTCGCCGATCGCCTCGGAATTGACCTGCCCGGTGAGATCGACCTCGAGCGCGGCGTTGATCGAGATGAGCCGCGACAGCCGGCCCAGCACCTGCTGGCTGTGCGTATAGGCAGGGCCGGCAAATTTCACGGACGGGTTGCCGTCGACGAAGCGGAACAGCGCCTCGGTGCCGATCAGGTTGCCGGTCACAGTGACGCCGGTGTCGATCTCCTTGGCCGCATTGGTGACCGCGCCGCACTGCATGAGGTCCATGACGCCGTCGCTGATGGTGCCGGCATGGATGCCCAGGTCGCGATGGCCGCGAAGGCCCTCGAGGATGGCATCCGGCAGCGCACCGATGCCGGTCTGGATCGTGGCTCGGTCGGGGATCAGCTCGACGGCGTGGCGGGCAATGGCGCGCTCCACGTCACCGATCGCTGCGCGCCTCACCGCGATCAGAGGCCGGTCCGCTTCGACGCAAAAGTTCAGATCGCCGGCAGCGATCGGCACGTCGCACGTCGACCTCGGTGCCTGGGAATTGATCTCGCCGACGACGACGCGGGCCCTCGTCATCGCCGTGCGAATGTAGTCGTTGACGACGCCGGGGCTCATACGGCCCTGCGCGTCGGGACGGCTCACCTGGACCAGTGCCACGTCGCAGCGCACCTCGCCGGACGCGATCATCTCGTCGAGGCGGGAGTAGTGCACGGGCAGGATGTCGAGCAGGCCCTTGCGCGACAGCGCCCGATTTCCCGACGTGCCGACGAGCCCGCGAAAGTCGATCACATCGGTCTGCTCGGGACCGAACAGCCCCGAGTAGCTCGTCACCAGGAGGACCGAGAACCGGCCGCCGACCTCGTGCCGCCGCGCAAGCAGACTCTCGACGAGGCTCGCCGGCTCGCCCGAGCCCTGGCCCCAGAGGACCGTGTCGCCCGGGCGCACGATCTCAGGCCAGGGCAGGTCGGCGAGCGGAACGATCCTCAAGCGGCGATCTCCCTATCGTTCCAGCCCCAGTCCTCTGCCGGCGGCGGCGCCATCGAGCAGCCCCGCCGGCCGGCGATGGACCCTTGTCAGTGTGCAGCCTTCTTGCGGTCTCCGCGCACGACGCGGCGGCCGAGGGAATGGCGGTGCACCTCGGAGGGACCATCGTAAATCCGGAAGGCACGTACGTCGCGGTAGATCTTCTCGACCATCGTGTCGTCGGTGACGCCCATGCCGCCGAGAATCTGCATCGAGCGGTCGACCACGCGGAAGATCGCCTCGGAGCAGATCACCTTGGCCATCGAGCTCGTCGTCGATGCCTTGTCGCCCTGGTCGAGCAGCCACGCGCAGTGCCAGATCGACAACCTGGACACGTGGATGTCCATCTCGTTGTCGGCGAGCATGAACGACACGCCCTGATGCTCGCCGAGCGTCTTGCCGAACGACATCCGGTGGCGCGCATAGGCCGTCGCGATATCGTGGGCGCGGACGGCCGAGCCGAGCCAGCGCATGCAGTGCGTGAGGCGGGCCGGCGCAAGGCGCACCTGCGCGTACTGGAAGCCCTTGCCGATCTCGCCGAGAATGTCGTCGCCGGAGACGCGCAGGTTCTCGATCTCGATCTCGGCGTGGCCGCCCATGAAGCTCGAGTCCATCGTGCCGAGCACCCGGGAAATCTTGAAGGCCGGGTTCGGCAGCTCGGTCAGGAACATGGTGCAGTCGCCGGGGCCGTCGCCCGTGCGAGCCATGATGATGGCGAACGCGGCGCCCTCGGCGCCGGTGATCAGGGTCTTCTTGCCGTTGATGACGAAACCGTTGCCGTCGGGCGTGGCGCGGGTCTTCAAGAGGAGCGGGTCGGCGCCGGCGCCGCCGTCGGGCTCGGTCATGGCGAAGCAGGAGCGCACCTCGCCGGTTGCCAGCTTAGCCAGGTACTTCTTCCGCTGCGCGGGGGTCGCGACGACGTCGAGCAGATGGATGTTGCCCTCGTCTGGGGCATGGAAGTGGAGTGCGATCGGGCCCAGGATCGAGTAGCCGGCCGCCTCGAAGACGACGGCCTGCTCGAAGTGCGAGAAACCCTTGCCGCCGAACTCCTCCGGACTGTTGATGCCGAGCAGGCCGGCCTCCTTGGCGGCCTTGTTGAGATCGCGCCGCATGTCCTCCGGGATGCCGTGGCTCCAGCGCGGGTCCTTCTCGAAAGGGATGATCCTCTCGCGCACGAAGGCCGCGACCTTGTCGCGCAGCTCGGCAAGCGGCTTGTCGATCTCGAAGTTCATGGGGGCGCGGCTCCTCTCCGGTCGCAGTCTCGTCGCGAGACTAGCCGGGGGAGCGGCGCGAGCAAGCTGCGTGTTGGTCGCTGCTTGAGGGAGATCAAAGGTGGCGCCGGTCAAGCTGGCTCGTCCGGGCGCGTGAAGCTGGCATTGCCCCGTGCCTCGGCGGGGAACGGCACGAGGCACGGGGCGGGCGTCGAGCCACGCTTGCGCTGCGGTGGGCCTGCAGGCAGGCCGGTGTCAGAACCAGGAGGAAATGGTCCTCCACGTCTGCGTCGCGACACTGCTGACCGTCCTCACCACGGCCGATGCGACACCAACCGTGAAGCCGATCTGGGCGACCATCGGAAGAAGCGCTGCTGTTGCCAGCAATGAGCCGAACCCACGGCCGATGGTGAATGGCGAGAAGCCACCGCTCACGGCGTCCATCTCCTCGACGGAAAGGGCACGGATATCGGCAAGCTCGTTGGTGTTGGTCTCGATGGTCATCTTTGCTCTCCGTCAACGTTGTGGCTTCACTTCGGAAGCCTTGGGGGGAGCCGGCTTGTCATTGCACCGGCCATGTGACGACTATGCCCTCGAGAACGCTCGCCGCATGTGATCTGGCGCACACAGATGTTCATTCTCGGCATGATCCGTGCCGCACGGCACTGACGAGCTCGACGCCGGCATCTGGATGCGCGAGGCGGCCAACGCGCCCAGTCGGCCTCGAGCATCGACACGAGCTGCCGTCCGACGGCCCGACATCGGTTGGCATGCTCCCCTTGGCAGGCCTGGGGTCGCGGCCTATGGTGCGCCGCCTTCCAGAAACGGGGCTTGCGTGCATCGGACGGGGTCGGGCCCTGAGTGATCGATCGCGCGATGCCTCAGCGTCAGGTCAGGGGCCCGCCCCCGTTCACACGCGCAACGAGACGATAGGTGCCGCCATGTCAAAGCTTGAAATCATGTGGACGAAGGTCGACGAGGCCCCTGCGCTCGCGACGTATTCCCTGCTCCCGATCGTCGAGGCCTTCGTGGGCGCGGCCGGGGTCGCGATCAAGCTGAAGGACATCTCGCTGGCCGGCCGTATCATCGCCAATTTCCCCGAGAAATTGAAGCCGGAGCAGCGCATCGGCGACGAGCTGGCCGAGCTGGGCAAGCTCGCGATGCAGCCCGATGCCAATATCATCAAGCTGCCCAACATCTCCGCCTCGATCCCGCAGCTCAAGGCTGCGATCAAGGAGCTGCAGGCCAAGGGCTACGACGTGCCGGACTTCCCGGACAGCGACGCGACGCCGGCGGACAAGGAGATCCGGGCGCGCTACGGCCGCGTGCTCGGCAGCGCCGTCAATCCGGTGCTGCGCGAAGGCAACTCCGACCGGCGCGCGGCGGGCGCCGTGAAGCAGTACGCCCGCAAGAACCCGCACAAGATGGGCGCCTGGAGCAAGGACTCGAAAACGCGCGTCGCCCACATGTCGGGTGGCGACTTCTACGGCTCGGAGGTCGCGACGACCGTCGAGGCGCCGACCAATGCGCGCATCGAGCTGGTCGCCGCGGACGGGTCCACCAGCGTCCTGAAGCCGAAAATCCCGCTCAAGGCCGGCGAGATCATCGACTGCTCCGTGATGAGCGCCAAGGCATTGCGCGCCTTCTACGCCGCGCAGATCGATGCCGCGAAGAAGGATGACGTGCTGTTCTCGCTGCACGTGAAGACCACGATGATGAAGATCTCCGATCCCATCATTTTCGGCCATGCCGTATCGGTCTTCTTCGCCGACGTCTTCGAGAAGCATGGTGCGACGCTCAAGAGCCTCGGCGTCGATCCCGACAACGGCGTGGCCGACATGCTGTCGCGTATCGAGAAGCTGCCGGCCGCCGAGCGGGACGCGATCAAGGCCGACATCGCGGCCACCTACGCGAAGCGTCCCGGGCTCGCGATGGTCAACTCCGACAAGGGCATCACCAATCTGCACGTTCCGAGCGACGTGATCGTCGACGCCTCGATGCCGGCGATGATCCGCGAATCGGGCCGCATGTGGGGCGCCGACGGCAAGCTGCACGACACCATCGCCGCCATTCCCGACCGCTGCTACGCGACGCTGTTCCAGGCGGTGATCGAGGATTGCAAGGCCAACGGCGCCTTCGATCCCAAGACGATGGGCTCGGTGCCCAACGTCGGGTTGATGGCGCAACAGGCCGAGGAGTACGGCTCCCACGACAAGACGTTCGAGATTCCGAAGGACGGAACGGTGCGTGTCGTCGCCGACGACGGCGCCGTGCTGATGTCGCAGAAGGTGGAGACCGGCGACATCTTCCGGATGTGTCAGGTCAAGGACGCCCCCATCCAGGATTGGGTGAAGCTCGGTGTCCGCCGCGCGCGCCTGACGAGCACGCCCGCCATTTTCTGGCTCGACAAGAACCGTGCGCACGACGCGCAGCTGATCGCCAAGGTCGACAAGTATCTGCGGGACCACGACACCAAGGGTCTCGTCATCGGCATCATGGCACCTGTCGAGGCGATGAAGTACTCGCTCGACCGCATCCGCAAGGGGCAGGATACGATCTCGGTCACCGGCAACGTGCTGCGCGACTACCTGACCGATCTGTTCCCGATCATGGAGCTCGGCACCTCGGCCAAAATGCTGTCGATCGTGCCGCTGCTGGCGGGAGGTGGACTATTCGAGACGGGTGCGGGCGGCTCGGCGCCGAAGCACGTCGAGCAGTTCGGCGAGGAGGGCTATCTGCGCTGGGATTCGCTCGGTGAGTTCCTCGCTCTAGGCGCGTCGCTCGAGCATCTGGCGCAGGTCAGCGGCAACGAGGACGTGAAGGTGCTCGCCGAGACGCTGGACGCGGCCAACGGCCGGGTCCTCGAGTTCAACCGCTCTCCGGCGCGCAAGGTCGGCGAGATCGACAATCGTGGCAGCCACTTCTATCTGGCGCTCTACTGGGCGCAGGCGCTGGCCGCCCGGGGCAACAGCGGGCCGATGCAGGCGCGCTTCCAGAAGCTTGCCGAGACGTTGGCCGCCAACGAGGCCAAGATCAACGCCGAGCTGCTGGCCGCCCAGGGCAAGCCGCAGGATACGGGCGGATACTATCTGCCCGAGAAGGACAAAGCCTTCGCCGCCATGCGCCCGAGCAAGACGCTGAACGCGGCGCTGGCGGAGTTGTGAGCGGGCAGGCTTTGAGCAGAGACACTCCGTTCTCCCTCTCCCTGCTCGCGGGGTGAGGGGCGATAGCAGTCGCCTGGCGGGCAGTGGAGGCAATGCCGCTGGCAGCAGCAGAAGTTCGACTAGGAGCGGACGTTCCGTGTCGTGGCTGCCACCTCCACGGTTGTCATCCTCGGGCTTGTCCCGAGGACCCATCGCGCCACGATCTCCGACCGTCGGCACGGCCCAAGAGTGAGCATGGACAGCAGTTGCGAAGGACCAAGCAAGCGGCCCGTGATGTGGAAGCGCCAATGCGACACTTCGTGATCTCTGTTACGCTTTCTTTTCTCGGCTTCTGTTTCGTATGGCCAGCTTGGTCGGACCCTGTTGGGTTGCGTCTCGTCCATGGCAGTGAACGCATTATACTTGGGACAGATGACGTGAGGCACCTCCGAGTCGAGAAAGGCGCTCGAACAGACACTTCTTACGCGCTTTTGTGCATCAGCTCGGCAAAGGCCAAACAGTTGGGGCGGTTGACGACCCGAATTGTGGGTCAGCACTTGTTCATAGAGGAAGGTTGTGAGCCCCACGCTGTGCTCTGGAGAGGGCTTGTGCAATCACCGATCCTCGGCGGTTGCATGGTGCTGCAGGGCATGGAAGATGCGAGAGCACATAGTCTGGTCGCCGAACTTCGCGTTGGGCTCACGAAAGAATGCGCAGTGAAGCGATAGCAAGGCGTCAGTCGTCCGAAATGTCTCTCCACCGGACGTCTCTTGCGGCTCACTTTCAACGCTTGCAACGCGCGGCACCATGGGGCCTCGGGACAAGCCCGAGGATGACAGCGGTGGATGGGTCGTGCGTGGCGCCCGTTGTCGCTGTTGGCCCATCCCACCTGCGTCCCCGGCCGGAGCGCGGAAGCGCGCAGAGCCGGGGTCGCTTGCCAACAGCTCGACCCCGGCCGCTCCATGCCTTTCGCCCCTCCGGGGGCGATGATATAGACGCCTCCTCGCTTCCCGAGGGTCGGTCGTCCGCTCGCGTGACGGATGCCGGTCGACCGACGCCCTCTGCCTTTTGAAGAGGTGGCTCCCCGACATGCAGAAAATCAAGGTCGCGAATCCGGTCGTCGAGATGGACGGGGACGAGATGACCCGGATCATCTGGCAGCTCATCAAGGACAAGCTGATCCACCCGTACCTGGACCTCGAGCTGCACTACTACGACCTCTCCATCGAGAATCGCGACCGGACGAACGATCAGGTCACGGTCGACGCGGCCAATGCCACCAAGACGCATGGCGTGGCCGTAAAGTGCGCCACCATCACGCCGGACGAGGGCCGCGTGAAGGAGTTCGGCCTCAAGGAGATGTGGAAGTCGCCGAACGGCACCATCCGCAACATCCTGGGCGGCACGATTTTCCGTGAGCCGATCATCTGCCGCAACGTGCCGCGCCTGGTGCCCGGATGGACGCAGCCCATCGTGATCGGGCGGCACGCCTACGGCGACCAGTACCGGGCCACCGATTTCGTCGTGCCGGAGGCCGGAACGCTGGCCGTCGCCTGGGTGTCGAAGGACGGCAAGAGGACGATCGAGCACAAGGTGTTCGACTTCCCGGCCGGCGGCGTCGCCATGGTGATGTATAATCTGGACGACAGCATTCGGGATTTCGCGAGGGCCTCGCTCAACTACGGGCTCATGCGCAACTACCCGGTGTACCTGTCGACGAAAAACACCATCCTCAAGCGCTACGACGGCCGCTTCAAGGATCTGTTCCAGGAGGTGTTCGACGCCGAGTTCAAGCACAAGTTCGCCGACGCCAAGCTCACCTACGAGCATCGCCTGATCGACGACATGGTGGCCGCATCGCTGAAGTGGTCGGGCGGCTACGTCTGGGCAACCAAGAACTACGACGGCGACGTGCAATCCGATACCGTGGCACAAGGGTTCGGCTCGCTCGGACTGATGACCTCGGTCCTGTTCACTCCCGACGGCAAAACGGTGGAGGCCGAGGCGGCACATGGCACGGTGACGCGCCACTACCGCATGCACCAGCAGGGCCGCGAGACGTCGACCAACTCGATGGCCTCGATCTTCGCCTGGACGCGGGGGCTGGCGCATCGTGCCAAGCTCGACGACAACGCCGATCTCGCCAAGTTCGCGGCCACGCTCGAGAGGGTGTGCATCGCAACCGTCGAGGCCGGATACATGACGAAGGATCTCGCTCTCCTCGTCGGGGACACGCAAACGTGGCTCTCGACCACCGGCTTCCTCGACAAGATCGACGAGAACCTGAAAGCCGCAATGGCGGCGTGACGTGCCGGCCGCGTTGGCGCCTACGGCCAGTCCTCACGGCCGGCTCCCCTTACGGCCGAACTCGCTTGCCATGTGCACGCGGCGCGGGGCACGCTCCGGGACAAGCCAAGCCCGGAGGATGCACTCATGAAGATCGGCGTGACGCTGCCGCTCGTCGACATCGGCGGCGATACGAAAGTCGTGCGGGATTTCGCACAGGCGGCCGAAGGGCTCGGCTACGATCATCTGGGCGCGCCCGACCATGTGCTGGGCGTCAATGCGGCGAGCCGGCCCGACTGGGGGCAGCGCAATACGTCGAAGGATCTGTTCCACGACCCGTTCGTGGTGTTCGGCTTCCTCTCGGGCGTGACCGAGCGCATCGGCTTCTCGACGCAGGTGCTGATCCTCGCGCAGCGGCAGACGGCGCTGGTCGCCAAGCAGGCAGCCTCGCTGGACGTGCTGTCGGGCGGGCGATTCAGACTCGGCGTCGGCATCGGCTGGAACGAGGTGGAGTTCGTCGGCCTCAACGAGAGCTTCCGCAATCGCGGACGGCGCTCGGAGGAGCAGATCGCGGTGTTGAAGGCGCTCTGGGCCAAACCGCACGTCAGCTTCGCCGGCGAGTGGCACACCATCGACGACGCCGGCATCAACCCGCGGCCGAGGAACGGCACCATCCCGATCTGGCTCGGGGGCCATGAGGACGTGACGCTCAGACGGATCGCCAAATGGGGCGACGGCTGGATCATGCTGGCGCATCCACAGGGCGAGAAGGCCGACGCCGAGATCACCAAGCTCAGACAATACGCCAAGGAGGCGGGACGCGATCCGGCGTCGATCGGCCTCGAGGTATGGGTGTCGACAGCCGAGGGAAAGGGCCCCGCCGACTGGCGGCGAGCGTTCGAGGGCTGGAAGAAGGCCGGCGTCACGCACGTGACGCTGAACACGACGTATGGACGGGGCCCGCACACGCGCATCCCGGGGCGGCTGCTGTCGGATCACATGACGGCGATGCGGGACTACATCGCTGCAGTGAAGGATTTGGCTTGACGAGACGCAGGAGGCGGCGTTGGCAGATGCACTCGGCTGGCGACTGAAGCTCGGCGTGATGGCGCCGTCGACGAACACCATCGTGCAGCCGGACATGGACGATATGCGGCCGCGCGGCGTGACGAACCATTACAGCCGCATTCTGACGCCCAATGCGGCGGCGCTGTCGAACGAGACGTTCCGGGCGGGCATCGGCGTGATCGGCGACAACGTCATGGCAGCCGTCGACAGCGCCATGACGGCGGAGCCGGACTATCTCGTGATGGGCATCTCGGCGCTGTCGTTCTTCGGGGGAGCAAAAGGCGCCGACGCTTTCGTGGCGGCAATCGAGCAGCGGTCCGACCGG
>JBFWQN010000130.1:0-11034 GCA_050249405.1 Hyphomicrobiaceae bacterium
TACGTGCCTGCCGGAGAAGCTCGGCTTCCAGATCGGGCCGGCGCTGCAGATGGCCAAGATCATCGAGTGCGCCTCGCTCGCCTGCGAGGGCGGCGGGCGCGACGCCATGCTCGGCACGCTCGAAGGCGAGAGCTTCATCCTGGAGAGCATGAACCCCAATCGCCGTGCGACGCCGATGTCGGTCGCGGCGCACGGGCTCTACGAGCAGGCGGATCCTCTTTCCGTGGCAGAGCCGGAGGGCGTGCTCTATCTGGAGGATTCGAAGTTCGAGGCGCTCGACGAGCGCCGCTGCCGCGTCTCGGGCGGCCGCTGGGTGCCTACAACGCAGTACTCGGTGAAGATCGAGGGTGCGACGCGGGTCGGGGCACGGGCGATCATGGTGGCGGGCTCGGCCGATCCGGTGTTCATCGAGAAGGCGGACGAGATCGCGGGGCTCGTCGAGGCGCAGATCCGCGAGCTGGTGCCGCCCAATCCGAAGAAGCCCTACACGCTCTATTTCCGGTTCTACGGACTGGGCGTCGTCGGCGGTCAGCCGGTTTCGCAGAAGCCCGAGGAGGTCGGCGTCATCGTCGAGGTGATCGGTGAGGACGAGGACGAGGCACGCGCCGTGGCGGCGACGGCCAAGCAGTACCTGCTGCACGCGCCATTCCCGGGCCGCATCTCGACGGCGGGAAACCTGGGCTTCCCGTTCACGCCACCAGAGCTGACCGCCGGCGACGCCTATCGCTTCTCCGTCTACCACATCATGCAGGTCGACGAGCTGGCGCCGCTGTTCCCGGTGGCGGTGGAGGAGGTGGGATAGTTGGTTCGGTCCGGTGTCCTGAGGCCAATCGCCGAAGTGGAGTTGCGAAGATGAGTGCCGAGCAGAAAGTCAAAGAATTGGGCCTCGTGCTGCCGCCGGTGCCGAAGCCGGTCGGGAACTACGTGGGCGGGGTGCGGACCGGCAATCTCCTCTACATGTCGGGCTGCGGACCGCGGCTGCCGGACGGCTCGCTGATCAAGGGCAAGCTCGGCAAGACGATGACGGTCGAGCAGGGCTACGAGGCCGCCCGGGTCGTCGGGCTCAACATGCTGGCCAACATCCGGGGTCAGCTCGGCAGCCTCGACAAGGTGAAGCGGGTGGTAAAGGTGCTCGGCATGGTCAATGCCGATCCCGATTTCGAGGACCCGCCGAAGGTGATGAATGGGTTCTCGGATCTCTTCGCCGAGGTGTTCGGCGAGGCAGGACGCGGCGCACGATCGGCCGTCGGCTTGGCGACGCTGCCATTCAAGATGGCGGTCGAGGTCGAGATGGTTCTGGAGGTCGAGGACTGATGGCCAACAGAGGGGCTCCGTCTCCGTCTAGCGCAGCCCCTCCACGAACTCCGTCACGGCCTTGTCGAAGCCCTCGCGGGCCTCGATGTTGATCGAGTGGCCGCCTTCCAGGTCGACGATGCGGACGCCCGGCATCTCGGCGGCGATGCGCGCGCGCATTGGCTGGAAGCGCTTCTCCCACGTGCCGTTGACGAGCATTGCAGGCACCTTGATCTCACCGAGACGGTGCGCAATCGACAGGTCGGGAGACGTCAGCATCATCGAGCGCATGATGCCTTCCGGCGCGATCCGCTCGGCGTCGGCGACCATCTCGGCCTTGATCTCCTCCGGAAATCGCTTGGCGTGGCGGGGATGGATGCGCAGCGCCTCCAGAGCACCCTTGCCACCGTGACGGACCTGCTCCATGCGCTCGGCCTGCACCTGGGCGCGCTCGGGGTCGTCCTTGGGCGAGAAGGCCGAGATGGAGTTGGTGAAGACCACGCCCATGACGCGATCGGGATGCTCGATGGCGTACTGTATGGCGAGACCCGCGCCGAACGATTGGCCGCAGACCACCCACCGCTCGGCGCCGATCTGCTTCCTGATCGTCTCGAAGGCGGAGATGTAGGACGCGACCGCATACGGCTCCGGGCTCTCCGGTGCCGGAGAGCGGCCGTGCGCCAGCAACTCGACGAGCACCGGATGCGAGACCTTGGTCAGCGCCGGCAGGTTGACGCGCCATTGCGACCGGCTCGACAGGAAGCCATGCACCATCATCAGGTGCGGGCCTCTGGCCCCAGCATGGGTCTCGAAGTAGGGCATCATGGGACGAGATCCTGGCTCGTGGTGTTGGGGGCGACATCGGTGCGGATTGGCGCTGGTCAAGGCCAATGGCACAGTCCACGACAACGATCCAGTCCGGACAAGCGCAGGAACGGACGGCCGCAGACGGGCCTATGCTGCCCGCAAACAACGGAGAGCGGAAGATGCGTCAGATGGTACTCGTGGGGTTCCTGCAGGCGCAGAACTGCTCGAACTTCTCGGCGTCTTGGCGCCATCCGCAGAGCCGCACGGATTTCATGACGGCGGACTTCTATCGCCACATCGGGCGCACGCTCGAAGCCGGCAAGTTCCACCTCGCCTTCTTCGACGACCGACTGTCGATGCCCGAGTTCCAGTCCGGGCGATACCAGGACGCCGTGGAGAATGGCGTACGCTGCGTGAAGATGGATGCCTTCACCTGCATGACGGCGATCGGCATGGCGACGGAGCGGCTGGGCCTCGGCGTCACCTACTCGACGACCTATTACGAGCCCTTCCATGTGGCACGCGTGTTCGCGACGCTCGATCAGCTGACTGGCGGGCGTGCCGCCTGGAACATCGTCACCTCGCTCAACGATGCCGAGGCGCGCAACATGGGGCAGGAGGCGCTGCCGGAGCACGACGAGCGCTACGACCGGGCCGACGAGTTCCTGGAGACGGTGCTCGGCCACTGGGACACCTGGGAGGACGATGCGCTGGTCGTCGACAAGACGACCGGGCTTTTCGCGCACCCCGAGAAAGTGCACCGGCTCGACCATAAGGGTCGCTTCTTCCAGTCGCGCGGGCCGTTCACAGTGCCGCGCTCGGCGCAGGGGCATCCGGTGCTGATCCAGGCGGGGCAGTCGGGACGCGGGCGGCGCTTCGCCACCGAATGGGGCGAGCTGATCTTCGCCTACAACGTCGGCGTCGAGCTGGGGCGGAAATCGTACCAGGAGTACAAAGCTGCCGCTGCAGCCGCCGGGCGCGACCCGGACAGCATCAAGATCGGGACGCTCGTCTATCCGGTCGTCGCCGAGACGCGGGCGGAGGCCGAGGACAAGCGGGCGCTGCTCGAGTCGCTGCCGAAGGAGATCGACAGCCTGCTGCTGCTGACCGAGGCGATGAACTTCGACTTCGGCTCGAAGCCGCTGGACGAGCCGTTCACGGATGACGAGCTGAAGCGTTTCACGGGGCTGCACACCATGCGTGACCGGGTGGTCAAGGAAATGGGCGGAAAGCAACCGACGACACGCGATTTCATCCGCATCTCGGGTCGCGGCCGGCTGCAGAATCCGTGGGTCGGGACGCCGAAGGACGTGGCCGACATGTTCGAGCAGTATTTCACGGCGCCGGCCTGCGACGGCTTCGTGGTCGGGGCGACCAGCGTGCCCGGCACGTACGAGGATTTCGTGCGGCTGGTGGTGCCGGAGCTGCAGCGGCGCGGCATCTTCCAGAAGGAGTATCGCGGCGCGACCCTGCGCGAGAATCTGGGCCTGCCGCGGCCTTCGGTCGGCGCCTGGCGAGGCGTCTCGCGCGGCGCCTGATGCCGGCCGGGAAGCCCGCGGCATCGACAGGTGCCGCCGGGGCGCCTAGCCTTCTCCCATGTGTGCGGCTGAGCCCGCAGCGGAGGAGGCGATCCATGAAATTCGGCGCGGCCATCTTCTTCACGGACTATTCGATCAGCCCCGTCGAGCTGGCGCGGGCTTGCGAGGAGCGCGGCTTCGAATCGCTCTGGGTGGCCGAGCACAGCCACATTCCGCTGTCGCGAAAATCGCCGTGGCCGGCGGGCGGCGAGCTGCCGAAGAAATACTACGACGTGATGGACCCGTTCGTGTCGCTGGCGGCAGCGGCGGCCGTCACCACGAAGCTCATGCTGGGCACCGGCATCTGCCTCGTCATCCAGCGCGACACCATCCAGACCGCCAAGTCGGTGGCGAGCCTCGACCAGATCTCGGGTGGGCGCGTGCTGTTCGGCATCGGCGGCGGGTGGAACGCCGAGGAGATGGCCGACCACGGCACGGACTTCAAGACGCGCTTCGAGCGGATGCGCGAGCAGGTCGAGGCCATGCGCCTCATCTGGACCAAGTCGAAGCCTGAGTACCAGGGCAAGCATGTCGCCTTCGGGCCGATGATGACGTGGCCGAAGCCGGTACAGAAGCCGCATCCGCCGGTGATCGTCGGCGGCGTCTATCCGCATGGCGTCCGGCGCGCCATCGCCTGGGGCGACGGGTGGCTGCCCAACGCGCGGCGGCCGGCCTACGGCGACGTCCTCAACGTTCTGCCGGAGGTCGACCGGATGCTGAAGGACGCGGGGCGCAATCCCGCAACATTCCCGATCACGATCTATCAGGTGCCGGAGGAAGCCGACCTCATCCGCCGCTATCGGGACCGTGGCATCGAGCGAGTCGTGATCGAGCTGCCATCGGCGGGGCGCGACGAGGTGCTGCCGATCCTCGACCGCTTCGCGGGACTGGTGCGATCGGCGACGGCGTGACGGCTGCAACCCGAGGCAAGACGCAAAAATCCGGAGGAACGCCATGCTTACGGCAGAGGACAACCGGTTTCTGACGCAGAGCGATGCCGGCACGCCGATGGGGGAATTGCTGCGGCGCTACTGGCTGCCGGTGCTGCTGTCGGAAGAGCTGCCCGAGAGCGACGGTGCGCCGAAAAAGGTGACGGTGCTCGGCGAGGAGCTGCTCGCCTTCCGGGACAGCAAGGGCCGGGTCGGACTCGTCGACCAGCATTGCCCGCACCGCGGTGCCAATCTCTGGCTCGGGCGCAACGAGGATTGCGGCATCCGCTGCGTCTATCACGGCTGGAAGTTCGACATCACCGGTCAATGCACGGACATGCCGACATCGTATCCTGATCTCAACGCGAAGGATCGGATGCGCATCAAGGCCTATCCGACGCGCGAGTGGGCAGACATGGTCTGGGCCTACATGGGGCCGGCGGACAAAATGCCGGCGCTGCCCGAGTTAGAGCTGGCGCTGGTGCCGCCGTCGCATCGCTACGTCACCAAGAAATGGCAGGACTGCAACTGGGTGCAGGCGCTCGAAGGCTCGATCGACACGGCGCATTTCACCTACACGCACATGGTGTTCGACAAGGACGAGCACGAGGTGCTCGACACCGCCAAGCATCTCGTCATGCCGATCAATCGCATGACGGCCGACCTCACGCGCTGGATAGCCGAGGATCCACGACCGGTGATCCGGGTCGAGCCGCACGAGGCGGGGCTCGTGATCGGCGGCGGCCGGCAGACGGGCACGGACAAGCTCTACTGGCGGATCGCCCAGTTCCTGATGCCGCTGCACACCTACACGCCGAGCGCCATGCCGGGGCAGACCATCTTCGGGCAGTCGTTCGTGCCCTACACGGATACGAACTGCTGGATCTACACGTATGCCTGGAATCCGGATCGCCCGCTCACGGACGAGGAGCGGCACAGCTACGCCAACGGCGGGGCCGTCTTTCCGGAGGTCGATGCCGACTACGTGCCGCTGCGCAACAAGGCCAACAACTACATGCTGGACCGACGGGCACAGCGCACGTCGAGCTACATGGGCATCAAGGGCGTCTCCGAGCAGGATGCCGCGGTGCAGGACAGCCAGGGCCCGATCGTCGACCGCACGCGCGAGCATCTGGGGCCGACCGACCTCGGCATCATGCGGTTCCGCAAGCTCATGATGGAAACGGCCCGCGAGCTGACGTCGGGCATCGAGCCGCAATCGGCCGCGGCGGCCGAAAAGTATGCCGTGAGGTCGGGGGCGTGCGTCACAAGCGCGGCGAAGTCGCTGCCGGAGGTGATGCAGGAGCGCTTCGGCGACGCATCAGGGTTCGTTGGCCGGGTCGCGGCAGGGCAAGTCAGCGCCGCAGAATGAGCGCGAACCGCGGCGCCAGCGTCAACGGTGGCGCCGCCGTCAGCTCGCCAGCGCTCGGCCGGCGAGCAGTCGGGCGCGCGGCACGAGCAGGATCTCGACCGGCTCCTGCGTGCCGCGCACGGCGACGCGCTCCGACGTGAACGGCATTGGACCCATGCTGGCCGCATCGGCAACAGCGCGCGAGATGATGAGCTGGCAACCCTTCTGGCGGGTCAAGGATTCGAGCCGGCTCGCGAGATTGACGGTGGCGCCGATAACGGTGATCTGGGCGGCCTCGGCGTAGCCGACACGGCCGACGACCATCTGGCCCGCGTGGATGCCCATGCCGACGCCGACCGCCCCGGCGCCCTCGGCCTCGAGCTCCTCGTTCAGGCGGTCGAGGGCGACGTCGATGCGGGCCGCTGCCGCCAGCGCCGATCTGGCGCCTGCCTCGAGGCCCGTCTCGCGGCCGAACACGGCGAGGAGTCCGTCGCCCATGTATTTGTCGATCCAGCCGCCCTCGGCGACGATGGTCGAGCCGATGGTCCGGAAGAAGCGGTTAAGCAGGAACACGACATCGTAAGGCAGCCGCTTCTCCGACAGCGCGGTAAAGCCCTTCAGGTCGAGGAACATCACGACGAGGCGGCGCTCGGCGCCTTCGGCATCACCGAGGAGCGCGCCGGGCACGCGCTCGACACCGCTGGCCGGCGCGACGAGGCGGGTGACGGTCAAGGAGGCCGGCGGGCGAAGCTGGCAAGCGAGGCGCACATTGTCGGGAGCCGAGATCGAGCCGAGGGTTACCGCCTCGGCGAACTCGGCCGGCGGCAGAATGCCTTCCGAGCCGTCGACACGAACGCGACAGGTCGAGCATCGCGCACGGCCCCCGCAGACGGACGCATGAGGCACGCGGCGCATGCGACTGATCTCGAGAAGCGTGGCGCCGATGGGGCCCTCGACGGTCGGACCCGCGGCGTAGGTGACGGAGAGCTTGGGCAGCCTCTCCTCGGCAAGGATGCCTTGCAGGGCAAGGCCGATCGCCACCGCCACTGCGGCGAGATAGATCGACAGCAGGACGAGGCTGGCCCGGCCGAGCCAAAGGAGGCCGGAGGCGTCGGGCCAGCGGTGCGCGGCCTCCAGCGCTTGCCGTGCGCCGGGCGCGGCAAGCCCGACCGCTACCTCGCGGCCGGCGGACAGAAATCCGGCGAGCGCCAGGACGGGCAACAGAATTGCTGCGGACAGCAGCCACGGTCGCCATTCGCCGTACCAGGAAGCCAGCCGCAGCCAGTGGTGCACGCCGATCATGGCGTGGGCCCACACGATCATCAGCAGAACGAGCTGACGCGTGGCGTGCTCCGGCCAGAGCATGGCGAGCACCGGCCGGTAGAAATCCGACGCGCCGAGGAGCGACGCACCGCGCGTCTCGACCACATGCTCGATGAGGAGGAGCGGAATCAGCAGGCCCGAGGCGATCTGCACCGCTTCCCACACCGGCATGCGCACCGTGCGTCTTTGAGCGATCCTGGCAAGGCCAAGCCCGATATGGACCAGCATGGCCGCCAGCAGCACGAACGAGCCGAGCCAGGTCCGCGTGAAGCCGAAGCGCAGCGTCTGCCCGACCTCCATGGCACCGAGCCCCAGGAGGCCCGCCGCGTGGTTCAGCAGGTGGGTCGAAACGAAGGCCAGCAACACGAGGCCGGCAGCAAGGCGCGCCTGTTGCAGCCTGCTGCCGCGCAGAAGGACGTGGGTGCGGGGCGCCATGCCGTCGGGCATGGGCTCAGACCACGAGCCGGAAAGCATTACCGTCGCGGACGACGCGGCCGGCGGTCGGCCCTGCGAAGTGCGTGCCGATGACCAGCACCGGCTCGCCCGCCAACTCGGCGAGAAGGCGCCGCCTCGTGGCCTCGCCGGCCTCACGGTCGAAATCGGCGGTAGAGCACCAGTCGGGCCGCGCGAACTGGCAAGGGTGATGGGCGAAGTCGCCAGTAATCAGCGCCTTTTCCCCCTTCGATTCGATCATCACGCTGCAGTGCCCCGGCGAATGCCCGTGGCTCGGGACGAAGCGCACCTCGGGGGAGAGCCTGTGGTCGGCCTCGACCAGCTCGTGCAGCCCGGCATCGACGATCGGCTGCACGCTGTCGGCGAAAACCGGCAGCATGTGCTCGGCCTCGCGCTGAGTCGACCAATGCTCGAACTCCTTGCGGCCGAAGATGTAGCGGGCCTGGGGAAAAGTCGGCACCCACTTGCCATCGACCAGCATGGTGTTCCAGCCGACGTGATCGACGTGAAGGTGCGTGCACATCACGACGTCGATCTTGTCCTTCGGGAAGCCCGCCTCGGCGATGTCGGCGAGGAAGCGACCCTGCCGGTCGTTCCAGGTCGGCACGCGCCGGCCCTGCTTGTCGTTGCCGAGGCAGGTGTCGACCATGATCGTGAGCGAGGGCGTCTCCACGATCAGGGCATGGATGCTCATGCGAAGCTTGCCCATCTCGTCGGCGAAGTGAGGGATCAGCCACGAGATGGGACGCACCGCCTCCGGCGACGCGTCGGGCAAGATGAAGCGGCTACCGCCCGTCGTCTCGAGCTCGACGACCTTGGTGACCGTCACGTCCCCGATCTTCCAACGCATCGCACGCCTCCCTCGCCTGTGGGCCGAAGCTAAGCTGGCGGACGGGTGGATGCCAAGGCGTATCGCGAACGTGTGGGGCCGAGCGCCAGGCGGCAGCGGGGAGGACTGGCTTCAGAGTGCCGGCAACCGGCGGCCTGCCCATGGTGCGCGCGATATCCGCGCATTGCCGCCGCCCGTCGCGCCGAACAGGCCAAGCTCCGACTTCGGAACAAAGCAACGGGCATCTCGTTAGAAAAGCACGACATCGAGACGTCAGAAACGTTCAATCGTGGAGACAATGAAATGCGCTTTATCACGGCAGCCGCCGCGGCCCTGCTTCTCACCATGAGCGGGCTTGCGCAGGCCCAAAATGCGCCGAAACTGCCCTCAACGCCGACCGCCGCGCAATGCACGACGGGCTACAAGGCGGGCATGCCCTGGACGAAGCAGCAGTTCACGGCGGCGTGCGTGAAAGTCACGGCGAAAAGCCAGGGCAAATAAGCCTCGACCCGCCTGCAAATTTACTGTGCTGCCCCATTCGTCGATCGGCGAGTGGGGCAGCGGCGTGCTCGCGCTTGAGCAAGACGGGCGATCGCAAGCTGCCGTCTAGACCAGCAGCACTTTCCCCACGACCTCGCGGTCGGTGATGAGCTTCAAGGCCTCGGCGGCTTTCTCGAGGGGCAGCGCGTGGGAGTGGTAGGGGGTGATGCGGCCGGCGGCCAGCCAGCCAACGAGCACCTCGAGATTGCTCTGTGCACGCGCCGGGTCGAGCTTGTTCAACGCCCCGATCGTGAAGCCGATCACCTCGGCGTCCTTGACGAGCAGGTGGTTGGTCTTGGCCAGTGCCGGACGTCCCGAGGTGAAGCCGACAATCAGGATGCGGCCGAACGGCGCCACGCAGCGCATCGACTCGTCGAAGACGTCGCCGCCGACCGGATCGAAGATGACGTCGGCCCCCTTGCCGCCGGTCAATTCCAGGACCTTGTCGCGAAAGCCCTTCGAGTAGTCGACGACATGGTCGGCGCCGAGCTTGCGGCAGATCTCGAGCCGCTCGGGATTGCGCGCCGTGGCGATGACACGAGCACCCATCAACTTGGCTATGTCGACGGTGGCGAGGCCGACGCCGCCAGCGGCGCCGTGTACGAGCACGGGCTCCCCTGGCACGAGGCGGCCACGCTGCATGGCGTAGAACGCGGTGGGGTAGTTCGAGCGGAAAGCGGCGGCGGCCTCGAAGCCGACACTGGACGGTAGCTTCACGACGCTGGCGGCGGGCTGGACCGTCTCCTCGGCGAAGCCACCACTGCAGAGCACGCGGTCGCCGACGGCGAGGTCATGGACGTCGGGGCCAAGCTCGGCGATCTCGCCCGAAGCCTCGCCGCCAGGCACGAACGGCAGCGTGTTCTTGACGTGATACTGGCCCGCAATGCGCAGCACGTCGGCAAAGCTGGCGCCGCGTGCTTTCAGGCGAATCCGTACCTCGCCCTTGCCCGGGATGGGGGTCGGCACGTCCTCGACAACAAGTGATTCGGGCGGTCCGTAGGCCTTGCAAACGACGGCGCGCATGGGCGGATTGCTCCTCGGCTTGGCCTCAAGCGACACCGGCGCGGAGGAGGTCGTGCACGTGCACGATTCCGACCGGACGGCCGGCCTCGACCACGAACATCTGTGTGCGCTTCAAGGCGTTGATCTTCTCGAGCGCGGCCGAGGCCAGCATCCCGGGCTCGAGCGTGTTCGGCCGCCTCGTCATGATGTCGCCGGCCCGGCGCGCGAGCAAGCCGTCACCCATGTGACGGCGGAGATCGCCGTCGGTGATCATGCCTGTCAGGCGACCCTCGCTGTCGACGACACCGACGCAGCCGAAGCTTTTCTCGCTCATGGTGACGATCACCTCGCTCATGGCGAGGTCGGGTGCCACGAGCGGCAACGCGTCACCTGCGTGCATCAGATCGACGACGTGCTTCAGCTGTGCGCCGAGCGAGCCGCCGGGGTGGAAGACCCGGAAGTCGTGGGCGGAAAAACCCTTGCGCTCGAGCAGCGCGATGGCGAGGCAGTCGCCGAGGGCGAGCTGCATTGTGGTTGATGTGGTCGGCGCGAGGCCGTGCGGGCAGGCCTCCTTGGCCTTCGGCAGCTCGAGCACGACATCGGCCGACTTGGCGAGCGCGGAGCCGGCTTTCGACGTCATGGCGATGAGGCCGACGGAGAAGCGGCGGGAATAGGTGATGATGTTGGTCAGCTCGACCGTCTCGCCGGACCAGGACAGCGCGAGGACGACATCGTCCCGGGCAATCATACCCAGATCGCCGTGCGAGGCCTCAGAGGGATGGACGAAGAAGGCAGGCGTGCCGGTCGAGGCGAACGTGGCAGCGACCTTCTGGCCGACGTGGCCGGACTTGCCCATGCCCGTCACGATGACCCGGCCTCGCGCGGCCGCGAGCATGGCGACGGCGTTCTCGAATGCTGGGCCAAGGCCGT
>JBFWQN010000131.1:0-11009 GCA_050249405.1 Hyphomicrobiaceae bacterium
CAGAAACGCCAATGGGTATCGAAATGGGACGCGTAGCGCTCGCCGTGATGGCAGTCTTGATCTACGCCATCGTCGCAAACAACGGTTTCAGCACGCCTGAAGGTCTCGAGGACAAGATCTGGCTGGTCGCAATTTTTCCAGCGGTCTACATCCTGGGGCTGGGACTCCTCAGAGAATGAGACACGCGACAGCGGCAAGGCGCGCGCCTCGCCGCTGTCGTCCCGTATTGGAACGGGCGGGCGCCTTCATGGTGGCCGCTCGAACGTGACACCGCGATACATTCGCGCCATCTCGAGCCGGCAGCCGATGCCATCGAGCGCGATCGTTTCCTCGAGGCCATCGAAGTCGGCCGGCACCCACCGCTCGCCCTCGCGGGCCACGAGGGTCGCCTGCGGCTGCTCCGAGTCGACGAGCAGCAGATAGAGCAGCCCTGGATGCTGCCGGTACTCCTCGAGCTTCCGCTGCCAGCCCAACCCCTTGTTGGAGGGCGACAGCACCTCGACCACCATTTTCGGCTCGTGCGCCTCGAAGGCGTCGGCGCGCGGCTCGTCGCAGGTCACGAGCACGTCGGCGCGTCTCAGCGAGCGCAGGCGGGTTCTGATGCCGACATCGGCCGTGGCCGGCCAGCACGGCGAGCCCTCGAGCTGGTTGTGCAGATCGGCAAAAATGTTGCCTGCGATCCGGTCGTGCTGCGTGCTGGCCCCGGTCATCATGCGGACCGGCACCCCTTCGATCAGCTCGTAGCGCTCCTCCTGGCCTTGCTGCCAGAGGAGGAACTCGTCGACGGTCATCGTCTTTGCCGCGCCGGCCGGCATGGAGTTAAGCTCCGTTGCCAATTCGCTCGACCCACTGTACCGCACTGGCGAGCGCGAGAAAACGCCGCCGGAACCGTGCCGGCATACACGAGGAAAGCCCGATGTCAGCGCCCGCCCCGACCGCCGAGCCCCGCACGCTGTCGCTCAATGCGATGGACAACGTCATCATCGCCGTCGATGCCGTGCCGCCGGGGGTGACGGTGCGCGGCGTCCGCTCGGCAGTGCGTATTCCGAAGGGGCACAAGATGGCCGCTCAGCCGACGCCCAAGGGCGCACCCGTGCTGAAGTTCGGCCAGATCATCGGCTTCGCCACCGAGGACATCGCGCCAGGCGCCCACGTCCACACGCACAACTGCGCCTTCGCCGCCTTCGATCGCGATTACGCTTTCGCCGAGGGCGCTCGCCGCGAGGACATCCTGCCGGTCGAGAAGCAGGCGACGTTCCAGGGCTTCCGCCGCACGAGCGGCAAATGCGGGACGCGCAACTACATCGGCGTTGTGACGAGCGTGAACTGCTCGGCGACGGTGGCCCGCTTCATTGCCGAGGCCGTCAACAAGTCCGGCATGCTCGCCGACCACCCGACCATCGACGGCGTCATTCCGCTCGTCCACTCGACGGGCTGCGGCATCGATTCCGACGGCGAGACCTTCGAGGTCCTGAAGCGCACCACGTGGGGCTACGCCACGAACCCGAACATGGCCGGCATCCTGGTCGTCGGGCTCGGCTGCGAAGGCTTCCAGATCGCCCGCATGAAGGACGCCTACGGCATCGTCGAGTCCGACACCTTCCGGACCATGACCATCCAGGATATCGGCGGCACGCGGAAGACGATCGCCGCCGGCGTCGAGGCAGTGCGCCACATGCTGCCGATCGCCGGCAAGGCCAAGCGCGAGACGCTGCCGGCCTCCGAGCTCGTCTGGGCGCTGCAGTGCGGCGGCTCGGACGGCTATTCCGGCATCACGGCCAACGTCGCGCTTGGCGCAGCGGTCGATCTGCTGGTGCATCATGGCGGCACGGCGGTGCTCGCGGAGACGCCCGAAATTTACGGCGCCGAGCATCTGCTGACGCGCCGCGCCCGCTCGCGCGAGGTCGGCGAGAAGCTCGTCGAGGTGATCCGCTGGTGGGAGGACTACACGGCGCGGGCCCGCATGAGCATGGACAACAATCCGTCCCCGGGGAACAAGGCGGGTGGCCTCACCACCATCCTCGAGAAATCGCTCGGCGCGGCGGCCAAGGGCGGCACGACCACGCTCAACGCCGTCTACCGCTATGCCGAGCCGATCCGCGAGAAGGGCTTCGTGTTCATGGATACGCCCGGATACGATCCCGTATCCGCTACGGGACAGGTGGCCGGCGGCTGCAACGTGCTCGCCTTCACCACGGGCCGAGGCTCGGCCTACGGCTGCAAGCCGACGCCCTCGTTCAAGCTGGCGACGAACTCCGAGATCTATCGCCACATGATCGACGACATGGACATCAACTGCGGCGACATCGTCGACGGTGTGCCGATCGAGGCGAAGGGCAAGGAAATATTCGATTTCCTGCTGCGCATGGCCTCCGGCGAGCGGTCGAAATCGGAAGAGCTGGGCTACGGCGACGCCGAGTATGTCCCCTGGGTCATCGGCGCGACAATGTAAGGCGGCCGCCGGCAGTCTCGGCGGGGGAGGGACGTTGAGCGGATGAGCCTGCTGAGCCTCGGCTACGACCTGATGATCGCGGTGATCGACACCGCCGCCGGCAGCAGGCGCCGGCGCTGGGAGCACGGGATCGACATACGCGCGCCCCGTGCCATCGTGTGGCAGCTCCTCAAGTCGCGCGACGTCACCTTCGAGGGCCGCTTTCCGCTGCGTGTCGTCGCAGAGCCGGTCACGGGCGAGCCCGGTCTCGAGCGGGTGCACGTGCTCGCCGGTCCGACGCGGCTCGAGATGCTGACCCGCATCGTCGACGAGCGGCCGGGCGAGGCGATCCTCTACGAGCTTCTGGCGCAAGGCACCGACCCTGCGCTGGTCGAAGGCGACGACGACTTCATCGGCTTCGTGCTGCTGGAGGTGCCCGCCGGGACACGCCTCGACCTCATGCGCGAGACGAGCCCACGCCACTGGCTGTCTCGCCTCACGGTGCCGCTCGGCCTCAGGACGGGCGCCCGGCGCTACAAGCGCAAGGCCGAGAGCATGGCACTCGAGGCCGCTGGCAGCCTGCCGCCGGGCGGCGCGGCGGCATGACGAGCTTTCCCTATCTCGCGCCGCTCTATGCGCTCTGCTCTGCTTTCCTCTTCGCGCTCTCCAACCATTTCACCAACATGGGGCTCGAGGGAACGGACGCGCGCTCGGGTACGCTCGTCGCCATCGCGGCCTCCGCACTGGTCTACTGGCTGCTGTCGCCGTTCTTCGTAGAAAGCTGGTATTGGCTGACCTGGGCCTGCCTCATCTTCGTCGCGGTGGGCCTCATCCGGCCGTCGCTCTCCTCGGTGCTCGCCACCTCCTCGATCAAGGTGATGGGGCCGACGCTCACCAGCGCGCTCACCGCCGCGACGCCCCTGTTCGGAGCCTTTCTCGCCATCACGTTCCTCGGCGAGCGGCTGACGCTGCCCATCGCCATCGGCACGCTCGCCGTCATCGCGGGCGCCGTGGTCGGCGCCTGGAGCCCCCAGGGGGTCAAGCGCTCGTGGCCGCTCTGGGCTATCGCGCTGCCGCTCGGCGCCTCCTTCATCCGCGCCGTCGGTCACGTCGGCACCAAGATCGGCCTCGTCGAGGTGCCCAGCGCCTCGTTCGCCGTGATGGTCTCGAACACGGTGTCGCTGGCGGTGGCACTGACGGCCTTCAAGTTGCAGAGCCGCCCGTTCGTCGGCACGCGGCGGAGTCACCTCTGGTTCGTCGCGTCCGGTGTCGCCAACGCCATGTCGCTGCAGTTCCTGAACAGCGCGCTGCAGGTGGGCGACCTCGTCTCGGTGGTGCCCATCGTGTCGGCGACGCCCGTGTTCACGATGGCGATGGGTTATTTCTGGTTCGGCCGCGAGATCATCTCGACACGCACGCTGGTCACCATCGCGCTGATCGTACCCGGCGTGATCCTGGTCGCGGTCGCGGGACGGGGGTGAGCGCCGCTGTGCAAATCGAGAGGCGCGCGTCCGTCAACCTCCGAAAAACCGGTTCCCCGGCCGTGGCAGCCCCAGGTGCTCGCGCAGCGTGCTCCCCGCGTAAGCCGTGCGGAAGCGGCCGCGGCGCTGCAGCTCGGGCACCACGCGGTCGCAGAAATCCTCGAGGCCGCCCGGCAGGAACGGAAACATGATGGTGAAGCCGTCGCACGCCCCGGCGTCGAGCCAGGCCTCCATCTCGTCGGCAATGGACGTCGCCGTGCCGACCAGGGCGAGCCCGGCATAGCCGCCGAGCCGCTGGGCGAGCTGGCGCACCGTGAGGCCCTCGCGCTTGCCGAGCCGTATCGCCCGCTCGCGCCCCGACTTCGACTGGTTCGACTCCGGGATGTTCTCCGGCAGCGGCGCGTCGGGATCGAATTTCGACGCATCGCAACCGAGTGCGATCGAGAGCGAGGCGATGGCGTTGGCGTAGTCGACCAGCCCGTCGAGGCGCGCCCGCTTCGCGCGAGCTTCCTCCACCGTATCGCCCACCACGACGAAGCAGGCCGGCAGGATCTTCATGTGCTCCGGCTGGCGCCCGACGCGCGGCATGCGGCCCTTCACATCCGCATAGAAGGCGCGGCCCGCCTCGATATCGCCTTGCGACGTGAACACCGCCTCGGCCGTCTCGGAGGCGAGACGCTTGCCGGCCTCCGAGGCGCCCGCCTGCACGATCACCGGCCAGCCCTGCACCGGCCGCGCGATGTTGAGTGGTCCGCGCACCGAGAACTCGCGGCCCTTGTGGTCGAGGCGGTGCATGCGGGCCGGATCGAAGAACACGCCGCTCGCCTGATCGCGGACGAAGGCATCGTCGGCGAAGCTGTCCCAGAGCCCCGTCACCACGTCGTAGAACTCGCGCGCGCGCTCGTAGCGCTCGGCATGATCCATGTGCTCGGAGAGCCCGAAATTGAGCGCCGCATCGGGATTGGATGTGGTCACGATGTTCCAGCCGGAGCGGCCGCCACTGATGTGATCGAGCGAGGCGAAGCGCCGGGCGATGTGGAACGGCGTGTCGAACGTGGTCGAGCCGGTGGCGACGAGGCCGATGCGCTCCGTCACCTGCGACAGCGCCGAGAGCAGCGTGAACGGCTCGAACGACGTCACCGTATGGCTGCGCTTCAAGGCGTCGACCGGCATGTTCAGCACGGCCAGATGATCGGCCATGAAGTAGGCGTCGAAGCAGGCCGCCTCGAGCCGGCGGATCATCTGCTTCATGTGCGCCAGGTTGAAATTGGCGTCGGCCCACGCGCCCGGATAGCGCCACGCGCCGGTGTGGATCGAGGCGGGCCGCATGAAGGCGGCGAGATGCATCTGGCGGGGCATGGGCGGGTGATCCTGGACGCGGCGACGGGTCTTGCGCCAGAGTACCGGAGCGGCCCACGCCGCGTCACGTCCCCGTCGCGGCAGGCCGCGCATCCGGATCGCGCGCATATTTCGGCTCAGCCTTTGCGGGCGACCTTGCGCTTGGCGACGACGGGCTTGCTGCGGCCCGACGTCGCTTTCGAGCGAGATTGAGCCCGCTTTCGCGCCGCCTTGGCCGGCTTTCGTGCCGGAGCACGACGGGCAGCGGGCTTTCGTGCCGGCGCGGGCTCGGGCGAAGCAGCCGGCGCGACGGGCTCTGCGACGGCGGGCTCCGCCTCGGCGGCTCTCCAGAATGGCTCGTACTGCGCGAGCCAGGTTTGCGCCGGGCGCATCGGGCCCGCCGCGAGACGGCAATAGACGATGCGCCCGATCTTCTCCCGCGCCACGAGCCCCGCCTCCGTCAGCACGCCGACGTGCTTCAACACCGCCGGCAGCGACATGTCGAACGGTGCCGCGAGCTCGGACACGGCGAGGCAGTCGGCGGCGGCCAGCCGCTCGACGATCGCCCTGCGCGTCGGGTCGGAGAGCGCGGCGAACGTGCGGTCGAGGGTGGAGCCCATCGAGCTGCCCTTCTGCTTGGAGCCGGCGGCTGCCCCGCGAACCGGTTTCGACATAGCCCTCGTCAAGCTGCGGCCTTCAGGCCTGCGAGCGGATAGCCGCCGTCACGTGCATTGTTCGGACGATGGCTGCTGATAGCGAGCACGGCCTCCTCGATGCGTCCGGCACGCAGGAGCGCCGATGTCAGCGTGTACTCGACGAGATCGCGTTGCGCACGGCTGCCACCCAGCCGCTCGTGCTCCGCCATGATCGGTTGCAGGGCGGTGACGGCACCCTGCCAGTCCTGGCGCGCGAAGGCGCCGAAGGCTTTAGCGACTGGCGCCACCACTTCAGCGGCCGGTCCCTTCGCTCCTTCGGCGATCCGCGCCAGTGCCTCGCCGTTGCCCGCCATGGCGTGCGACAGCGCCGCGTGCACGTCGGCGAAGGCGAGGCCCGGATTGGGAAACCACTTGGCGGCGTACTCGCTGAGATCCTTCCACAACTCGGGCTTCCTCTCGCCGCCCGCCAGCTCCGCCCGGAGGAGGAACGAGGCCGCGTCCGTCAGCACGTTGATCTGCGGGCCCCAGGCGCCTCCGGGATGCACGCTCGACCGGTAGACGGACCACGCCTCGTCCGTCTGGCCGAGCTCCATCGCCCACAGCGCCTGATGCCAGCTCACGTGGCAATGGATGTGGGCGTTGCGCGGATACTCGCGCCCCCAGTCCCTCAGAAAGGCGAGGCCGGCGTGGCGCTCGCCCACCTCGTAATAGAGGTGCGCGCGGATGTGGGCCGCATGGCCGTTGCGCCAATAAGACTTGAGCGAGGCCTCGATGTTGCGCCCGGCCCGGTCGAACGCCCCGACCTCCATCTCGGCGAAGGCGAGCAGACTGCGGAACCACCAGTCGTCGCCATAGGCATCGGCGAGCGGCTCCAGCAGCCGGAGCTGATCCTCCTCCCGGCCCTTCAGCCCCGAGAAGCCGATGAGCCCGAACACGCTCGTCGCCGGGGCCAGGGCGAACGCGTCGCGCGGCCATGTCTTGATGTGCTCGCGGATGAGCGCCAGGCCGTCCGCCGATCTGCCGGTGAGGATTTTCTCGAAAATGGCGATGTGGCTCTGCTCGCGCGCCGTCGTCGAGGGGGCGAGCTCGAGGGCGCGGGTGAGCGGCGCCTTGACCTCCGGGCCACGGCCGTAAACCTGCAGCGTCCGCGCGAGAGCGATGTGGGCGAGCGCGAAGCCTTCGTCCGCGGCGATGGCGGCGCGGAAGCCCTCCTCGGAGCCCACGTTGGCCGAGAGCAGAGCATCGACACCCGTCACATAGGCATCGCGAGCGACGGCCGACCTCGTCGACAGCGGGTTGTCGTAACGATCTTTCTGCATGGCGCTCTCCCGGTAGAAAACCGTTTCGCGAGACTGTGGCAGCGAACGGTGCGACGCTCAACAGAAGCCGTTGCCCGCGCGCCTCGCTTTGTCAGCCTGGGGACGGCAAGAGCACCGAGCGGCTTGACCGGACGCCGCCGACCGCGAAAAATTGCCGCAAACCGCTGGAGGAACGCCCATGCTCGCCGTCGCCCGCTCCGAGGCCCGCATCAAGGAGGTGAAGGTCGCCGGAGGCACCGGCCAGCGCCACGGCTACATCGGCGAGCCGGGACAGCTCACCCAGGCCGCTCAGGCGTTCCTCGTGGTGCGGCCCTTTGCCGGGGCGCGCATCGAGCCGCACTTCCACGACGTCGACCAGTTCCAGGTCGTGGTCGACGGCGGCGGGCGCATCGGCAAGAAGCAGGTGAAGCCCGTCACCTTCCAGTATGCCGACGCGTTCACGCCCTACGGCCCGATCGTCGCCGCCGACGACGGGCTCTCGTTCTTCACGCTCCGCAACATCGCGAGCGGCGGCTTCTGGGCAATGCCCGGCAACAAGCACGAGATGCCCGGACGCGCCGGCCGCAACATCGAGGGCGTTTTCGAGCTCGAGCAGGGCGTTCCTGCAAACGGCGAGGTTGTGCGCGAGGAATTGATGTCCCCGCAGGCCGACGGGGTCCGGGCCGACGGTTTCCGCCTTGGCCCTGGCGCGCGCGCGCCAGGCATTCCCCACGAGGGCAAGGGCCAGTTCTATCTCGTGTGCGCCGGCTCGCTCGTGGTCGACGGGCGCGAGCTGCCCGAACGCTCCGTGGTGCGCGTGGAGCCCGGCGATGAAGGGCTCGTGCTCGAGGCCGGAAGGTGCGGCGCGCAGGTGCTGGCGCTACAGTTCTGCGGTCCCTCGGAGCGGCCGGGCACGGACCCCGCCAGGCTCGCCGAGCGGGCCGCCAAAGGCTACGTCAACCTCCGGGCTCCGGGCGCCTGACACGCCGTTCCCGCCCTCCCGACCTCGACCGCGTGAGCGGCGCTTGCGCCGCCTGCCGTTGCCGCGCCGCCACTGCGACGCTCGACCCCACGTCCGGCCACTGCCTGTTTGATCTGCCTCAAGCCGCGAGATCCGCGAGCCGGAAGATAGACGGGAAGGCTGCGCCGTGGGGATTCGGGGGCCCGGCCGACGGCACCGCGCCGTAGCCATTCCCCGAGACGGTGCTGCCGGTCAGAG
This sequence comes from Hyphomicrobiaceae bacterium, assembly GCA_050249405.1. GTDB lineage: Bacteria > Pseudomonadota > Alphaproteobacteria > Rhizobiales > Hyphomicrobiaceae. Next base: position 8,424 of record JBFWQN010000131.1, read on the forward strand.
GGGGATGCCCATGCTCGATCTCGCTGCCATTCGCGGCGCGCCGGTGACGCACCAGCCATTCTCGTTCTTCTCCGTGAGCGGCGTGCTGCCGCAAGATGCCCTCGGCAGCGTGATCCGCGATTTCCCAGCCATCCGCCAGCCGGGCATATTTCCGCTCGAGGAGCTCAAAGGCGGTCCAAGCTTCGAGGCCTTGATCGAGGACATCCGAGGCGCCGATCTCGAGGAGCTGCTGGAGGAGAAGCTCGGCGTGGAGCTGTCCGACCTGCCGCTGATGGTGACGGTGCGGGGCCACTGCCACCGCCGGGACGGCAAAATCCATACGGATTCGACCGACAAGGTCGTGACCTGCCTCCTCTATCTCAACGAGCCCTGGGCCGAGGGGGGTGGCCGTCTCCGCCTGCTGCGCAACGGCACCGACATCGACGACGTCATCACGGAGATTCCTCCGAACGGCGGCACGCTCGTCGCCTTCAAGCGCTCGGACAACTCCTGGCATGGCCACCTGCCGTTCGAGGGGCCGCGCCGCTACGTGATGTTCAACTGGGTGCGCTCCGAGGCGGCGCTCTCCCGCAATGTGCTGCGCCACCGCGTCTCGGCAGGCTTGAAGCGCCTCAACCCCTTCCGCTGAGGAGCCGACCCATGGATCAGATGATCGCGCCCAACGCCACGGCCCGGCAGTTCCTGGATTGCCTCCACCGCTGCGACCGCAAGACCGCCCCCTTCCGCTACTGGCTGCTGGAGCGTGCGCTCCCCGAGGCGGCGGTCGATGCCATTGCGGGCCTGCCCTACGCGCCCCCGGCCGCTGCCCAGTTCGACGGCCGCCGCGAGAGCAACAACTCCACCCGCGTCTACTTCTCGAAGGAGAATCAACTCCGCTTCCCGGTCTGCCGCGAGCTGGCCGATGCCTTTCGCCATCCGCAGGTGATGGCGGCGATCGAGCGCGAGACGGGCACGGACCTCACGCAGGGGCAGCTGCGCATCGAGTACTGCCAGGACGTCGACGGCTTCTGGCTGGAGCCGCATGTCGATATCTCGGTCAAGCTGTTCACGATGCTCGTCTATCTCTCGGGCGAGCCGGAGCTCCACGATGCCGGCACCGACATCTACGACGCGAGCCCCGAGCACAGGCTCGTCGGGACCGCCCCCTACGAGCGCAACAAGGGCCTGATCTTCATTCCCGGCAAGGACACCTGGCACGGCTTCTCGCCCCGCCCGATCCGGGGCGTGCGGAAATCGATCATCATCAACTACGTCACGCCGGCTTGGCGCGACACCTACGAGTTGGCCTGATGGCGGGAGCGGTCCGCATCGGGTCTCCGATTGCACGAGCACGCGCCAGCCGGTGGGCTTGGCCCAGCCTCCGCCTTGCCGAGGCGGTTGCGGCAGCGGGAGCCCTGCTCCTCCTCGCCGGGCAGGTTTGGCTCGGCGATCCGCAGGGGGCTGTGAGCGGGCGTCACACCGAGCCCGAGGACCAGCGCGCCGCGCAGCTCGCTCGCCGGGCGGCGATTGCGGACGAGGTGCGCTACCGCGGCGGCGAGACGCTGACGGCGGCCTACGGCGGCGCCCAGTACACCTATCCGAGCGATGTCCGCCTCGCCCGCCCCGGCACCGACCTCACCATCCATGCCGTGCCGTGGGAAGGGCGGCCCTTCGAGCATCCCGTCTACTACGGTGTCCGGGTCGCTAAATGGCCACGCGGAAGCGTCCTCGGCAGCATGGTCGACTTCACGCACTCCAAGGTCTACTCGCCGATGGAGGAGACGGTGCGCTTCTCGGGCCACCGCAACGGCAGCGCGCTGCCGGCGGCGGCGACAGTCGAGGACGTATTCCACAAGCTCGAGTTCACGCACGGCCACAACATGCTGACGCTCAATGGCCTGATGCGCTTGCCGGTCGCACTATCCTTCTTCAGCCCCTACGTGGGCGCGGGCGTTGGCGTCTCGCTGCCGCATACCGAGGTCCAACTCAATCACGAGCACAAGCGGACCTACGAGTACCAGTACACGGGACCCGCCTTCCAGGTCGTGCTCGGCGTGGAGATGCGCATCCCGCATCTCTCTTACTTCGTCGAGTACAAGTGGACGATGGCGAGCTATCGCGCACCGCTCCATTACCGCGAGACGTCGACCTTGTTCACGGACCTCGCCCACCAGATACGGCGCTGGTGGAGCGGCCGCGAGCCCGAGGGCGGCTGGGCCACGACGCGCCTGACCAGCCACCAGATCATCTCGGGCATGGGCTATCGCACGACGCCTGCCCCGTAAGCAGCTGCCGAAGCCGCTCACTCGCCCGGCCCTGACCGAGGCGAGCCCCGCCCGGCCGCATTCAGCTCCCCGGAAGCCCGTGCACGTTCTCGAAGCACAGGTCCTTCCAACTCGCTGGCTTCACCTTGATGCTGCCGACCTTGTGCATGAACTCGGCGTATTTCATCGTGGCCTTCGGGGTCATCGTGAACTCGGTATCCGGGTCCGTCAGCATGGCCGCGATGTCCTCGACCGAGCTCTTGCGATCCTTCGCGATCTCGAGATAGCGCGCCGCGGCGCCCTTCTTGTCGGCATTGATGGCCTTGGTCGCCTCCTCGAAGGC
>JBFWQN010000132.1:0-10928 GCA_050249405.1 Hyphomicrobiaceae bacterium
GAGACGTTGTCGCCGAGGAAATCGGACTTCGCGATGTGCCAGCCGGCAGCGTTTCGCTCGACCGTGAACAAGCCCTTTCGGGTCGAGACGAGAAGTGTATCGCTCATCGTTTCAGCCTCCGGACAGGGATTGGAAGACATAGACAGTGCTCGACTCGCCCACCGGGTCGCTGAGACCCGTGCGGTCGCGGATCAGCTCCCCGTCGAGGAACACGGTCATGTGCCGGCGTAGCGCCGCCTGATCGTCGAGCACGTAGCTCCTCGCGCGGGGATTGCCGGCAAACACGTTGTCGAGCGCCTCGCGCACCGTGGCGCCGGGCACGAACGTCTCGGGGCACTCGACATGGCGCTGCAGGTTCGGCGTGAAGACGACACGGGGCATGGATCCTCCGCTGCGTTTCGCTCAGCCGACCCGCTGATACTCGGCGCGCATGAACTCGTTCCAGGTGCCGTCCGGCATCTTGACGCGGGAGCGGAAGCGTCGTTCTCCGCTCGCCGGCAGCTTGATGATGTCCTCGTAAACCGCCATTCCGTCGCCGGCGAAGCTCGGGCCGCGCGCGGCGAGCGTGAGCACTGTGCTGGAGGCGTCGAGGCGCCCGTCATACACCCAGAGGATGGGCATCACCGAGCCGACCCAAGTCCCGCGAAATCGGCCGAGCGCGGGGTCGAAGCCGATCTGGATCAACATCCGGAAGCTGCCGCCGTCGGGCATCTCGCCCTCGCCTTCCGACACGATCCAGTAGGGGCCGAGCGCGCGCACCGTCTCGCGGCCCTTGGTGACGACGTCCGGCTGGTCGGGACCCATGGAGCAGGTGGTCTCGTAGCTCCATTCACCGATGAGCCTCTCGAGCCAGCGATGCTCGTCCTGGACGGGGGCGGGCTGCATGTGCGTCTCCTTTTCTCGCGTTGCTTTTCGGCTTGCTCGGGCTCTCAGGCGGTCTCGTGCTGCCGCTCGGCGAGCCCTTTCAGCTTGGCCAGGCCGCGCTCGAAATGCGTGCCGCACATCTTCTCGCAGTCGATCACCTGGTTCATCACTTTGCCCATGAAGGTCATGGGCCCCGTCATGGCCCAGGTGACGCGCGTGCTCCGGCCCGAGGGCTCGAGCCGGAACTCGACCCGGTTGTCGCAGGCCATCGGCTTCGTCATCACGAGCCGGATGCCGAGGCGGCGCGGCGCCTCCTCCTCGACGATCTCGGTATAGCCGGTGCCGGCCTTGCGGCTCGCGAACGTGTAGCGGGCGCCCGGGCCATGCTCGGGGCCGGAGTAGCTGCCCTTGATCGACGGACACTCGTTGAAGGGGTTCCAGGTGTTCATCGTGGGCGGGTCGGCGATCAGCGGAAAGATGCGCTCGGGAGGAGCGTCGATGACAGTCGAGCGGGCATAGCTGAATGTGTCCGGCTGGCGCGAGGCCCGGATGAGGACCACGGCGAGGGCCAGGCAGAGGACGAGGGCGATGGCGACGGCGATCTCGAGCATGATGCGGCTCCTGTCGAAAAAGGGCGCCCGGCGGGGCTCAAGCAGCGTCGTAGGCGGTTTTCAGTCCGGCGATGTCGGGCTTCCCCATCTTCATGAATGCCTGGAACATGGCGCCAATCCGCCTCGGCTCGCCTGTCGACATCATGCGCTTGAGGTCCTTGGGCACGATCTGCCAAGAGACGCCGAACCGGTCTTTCAGCCAGCCGCAGCGGCTCTCGGCGCCGCCCTCGGATAGACGCTGCCACAGCATGTCGATCTCTGCCTGCGTCTCGCAGTCGACGACGATCGACACGGCCTCCGAGAGCTTGAAAATCGGCCCGCCGTTGAGCAGCAGATAGCGCTGGCTGCCGAGCTCGAAGGCAACCGTGAGCGCGGTGCCCTCCGGAAGAGGCGCCCCCTTGCCGTAGCGGGAGACGGCCGTGATGCGGGCATCGTCCAAGACGGAGCAATAGTAATTTGCGGCATCCTCCGCCTCGCGGTCGAACCAGAGGCAGGTCGCATAAGATTTCGCCGTGGTCATGGTCGTCTCCTTGCGATTTCCGGCCTTCGCGCGTGGTGTCCGCTCCGAGGACGCGGGCGGCGTGCCGGCGCCGACAGCGCGCGTGCGAATTTTTCAGCCCGGCTCCCGTGCCTCCATGAGGCGCCCGCCACCGGACAACTTGTCGAGCTCGCGCCGGATATGGGCTGCCTCGGCCGGGGAGCCCGCAAGTGCAATCGCCCGCCCGAACGCCTCGCGTGCCTCATCCTTGCGCCCGATCTGGGCCAGAAAATTGCCGCGCGCGCCATGGAAGTAGAAATAGCCGTCCAGGCGCGCGCCGAGCGGCTCGATCAGGGCGAGCGCGGCAGCAGCACCCTTCGCCTTCGATACCGCCACCGCCCGGTTGAGCGTGATCACAGGCGAGGGCGTCATGCGCTCGAGCGCGCCGTAGAGAAGGTCGATCTCCTGCCAGTCCGTCTCGTCGGCGTGGGCGGCGCGCGCATGCAGGGCGGCGATGGCGGCCTGCACCTGGTAGGGCCCGGGCCGGCCGTGGCGCACGGCCTTGTCTACGAGCGCGAGGCCCTCCGCGATCAGCGGACGGCGCCACAAGCTCCGGTCCTGGTCCGCGAGCAGCACGGCCTCGCCGACGGCGTCGAAGCGAGCCGGAGCGCGGGCATGCTGCAGGAGAAGCAGGGCCAGCAGGCCCATGATCTCGGGTTCCGACGGATACAGCTGCAGCAGCAGGCGGCCGAGCCGGATCGCCTCGTCGGCGAGTGCCGTCTTGTCGCTCGCGCCTGCACCCGGGGCCGTGTAGCCCTCGTTGAAGACGAGATAGATCATGGCGGCCACCGCCGCGACGCGCTCCGCCCGCTCGGCGGGTCCGGATGCATCGAACGCGACCGCGGCTTTGGCGATGCGCGCCTTTGCCCGGGTGATGCGCTGCTCCATGGCGGCCTCCGTGACGAGGAAGGCCCGCGCGATCTCGGACACGGTGAGCCCCGACACGATACGCAGCGCCAGCGCGATCTGCTGTGTCGCCGGCAGCTCGGGATGGCAGCACACGAACATCAGCCTCAGGATGTCGTCACGGTAGTCGGCAGCGTCGATCGCCTCGGCGAGCGGGGTCTCGCGGTCGGAAAGATCGGAGAGGCGGTCCTCAGCGGGCAGCGGCGCCTCGTGCTTCTGCCGGCGCCTCCGGTCGAGCCCGGAGTTGCGCCCGACCAGCACCAGCCATGCGGCGGGATCGCGGGGCGGGCCGTTCACCGGCCATGTCCGCAGTGCCCGGAGCGAAGCCTCCTGGAACGCCTCCTCGGCCGTGTCGAGGTCGCGGAAATAGCGCAACAAGGCCGCGACGGCCTTGGGGCGGGCCGCCGAGAGCACGGCGCCCATCCACTCCCGGTCGGTCATCCGGGCGCCCTCCCGTCGACAAAGTATCCGACCGGGCGGATCTCGTAGGCGCCGCCCGGGTTGACGGCGCCGAGCTCCCTGGCGATGGCGAGCACCTCGTCGAGCGAGGCCGCCTCGACGATGTAGAAGCCGAGTAGCTGCTCCTTCGTCTCGGCAAAGGGGCCGTCGAGGACGAGCGGCGGCTCACGGTCCTTCCGCAACGTCGTCGCGGCCGTCGTCGGCAGCAGGCGCGCGACGGGACCGAGCTTGCCCTCGCGAGCGAGACGCTCGTTGATGGCAGTGAGCTTCGCCATCACGGCCTCGTCCTCCTCCTTCGACCAGGAGCAGACGACCTTCTCGTCGTGGTAGCAGAGGATGGCGTATTGCATGGCGAGCGTCTCCGGTCTCGATGGCTAGGACGCCCGAGGTGCGACCCGGCCGACAGGGCTGGCAAATAAAATTTCCTCGCGCGCTGGGCTCGCGTCGCAGCGGGGCGTGGGCGCTCCCGTTCTCGCCGGGCTATTTTCGCCGGATCGTGCTCCAGTCGGTGGTGACGTGGCAGCTCTTGCAATCGGGACGCCGTCCGCGGTGCACGTCGTCCTTGCGGTGGCAGTCGATGCACTGGCGCGGCGTGTCCTTGAGCGTGGTCTTGTGACAGCTCTCGCAGGTCAGGCGGGCATGCTTGCCGGTCAGGGCAAACCGGGTCTTGTCGTGGTTGAAGGCGGGGTCCTTCCGTAGCTCGGCCAGTCGCTGGCGGATCGCCGCCGGATCGAGTGGGCTCGTATCGCCGGCTCGAGCGGTGCGCCGGGCAAGCTCCGCGATCGGGTCGGCCGCCGGCACGGGTGCTGCGGCTTGCGGTGGTCCGCCTTTACCGCTGGGCTCGTCTCGCCCGAGTGCCATGCGCGCCGTGTCGCTATCGGGGGCCGCGGCGGCAGGCGGCGCGGGCTCAGGTCTCGGCGAAGGGGGGCGTGCCGCGAGCCGCCTCGGGCTCTCGACGAGCCTGGGCTCCGGCGCTGGCGACGGCCGTTGCGCCGTCGCCGCGTCCCGGGATTTCTCGGCCGATGCCACCTCGGTGCCGCGCCGCTCGGGGGGCGCGGGCGGTGCCGGTGCCGTCGGCGGTGGTGGCAGAGCGGCTCCCGGCGGCGGCTCGACGATCGTCGTCACCCGGCGGGTCGCGATCGGCGATGGACCTGACGCCGCGCGCGGTGCCGGTGGCAGGGGCACGATCCGAGGGTCGGACGCCGTCGGCTCGGGCGTCTTTCCGGCCGGGGTCTCGATCGTGACAGGGGGCTCTGGCGGCGGACCATCCAGGCCCCACACCTTGTACACGTGCACGCTCATCGCGATCATGGTGACGTAGAACAGCGGCAGGTGCAGCAGCCGCCAGCGCGATGCGATGCGCTCGATCCCTGCACGGCGGGCCACGCGCGCAACGTCTGCGAAGTAGGCCTCCAGGCTCGCCGTGGCGCGAGCCTTGGCCTCGTGGCAGCGGTCCTCGCTCCAGCCCTCGCGCGGGCCCTGGTTGTCGATCAGCCAGACCGCCCGGCCGAGGATGTCCTGCCGGCGCTCGGCAGCGCCAGGCAGCCGGCCGAGAATGGCGAGAAGGCCGCGCCGCTCGCCGACAGTCTGGCGCTCGTAGGCCTCGAGCTCGTCGACGAGCCTGGTTCTCGATGGCGTGGCCGCGAGCGCGACGAGAGGCTTGCGCGCCTCGTCCAGGCCTTGCTCGAGATTTCTCCGCTGCCGGTGGTAGCCGGCGCTCAGGCGCGAGTAGACGAAGTGTCCGAAGATGCCGCTGGCCGCCACGGTCAGCGCCGTGAGCAGGGCCACGTTGGCGGGCGTCGAGCCCATGCCGAAATAGCAGTGATAGAGAATGAGCACGGGGCCGGTCAGCCCCAGCAATGTGTGGAGGTGAAACCAGGCCGCCACGCTGATCGTCCGCCCGAGCCCGAGGAGCTTGCGCAGGGGATAGAGCAGAAGCAGCGCCATCATGGTGGCACCCGCGACGCCCATCCAGAAGCGCGGCGTGCGTCCGAACGCGATGTGCCGCATGGCCTGGTCGAGCGGCGCCAGCAGGCCGCCCCACGCTCCGGCCTCGTCGATGCCGATCCCCCACGCTGCGAGCAGACCGGGTGCCAGCAGCAGCAGGCTCAAGGCCACGTAGATGGCGACTGTCCGGTCGCGGCTCTGTGCCGCCTCGCCGATGTCGCCGGCGCCCCCGTGTCGCCCGGTCGTCTCGCTCAAGTCCGGCATCCCTTCCCAGAAGCTCCGCAATGCCGCCCCGGCATTGCCGCGATGCGACCCCAGTCGCGCGCTAACGAAGCGTTGTGCGGTGCAGAGCTATGAAACAATGCGCGCAGGAATGTGGAGGCACGCAGGCGGCGCAGCGGCAGCACGCTGCATGGCGGGCGGCAGCGATGCCCATCCTCGCGTGCCGGGGAGGTCCGTGCGGCGCGTCAGCAGCCACGCGCGGGCATCGTCGCTAGGGGATTGAACAGGCATGCTCGACTGGCTCGCGCTTCTGGCCGACGTGGGGGGAGAGACCTGGACCGCGCTCGCCCGGCGCGTCTCGGAGCATCTCGCCCACGTCGACGATCCGAATCGCTACGAGTTCTACGCCCTTCCCCTGGCTTTCGCCTGGGCGCTCTACATGGGCTGGCAGGTGCGCGAGGAGCGCCGGAGCCAGGAGACCCGGGACAAAGCCGAGGAGGCCGGCCTCTGCGAGCCCCCATCGCTGCACCCGGTGATCGACCCGGGCCGCTGCATCGGCTGTGGTGCCTGCGTGAATGCCTGTCCCGAGGGCAAGGTCATCGGTCTCATCGGCGGCAAGGCCGAGCTCGTGGAGCCCGCGTCGTGCATCGGCCATGGCGCCTGCAAGACGGCCTGCCCCGCCGACGCCATCACCCTCGTCTTCGGCACGGCGACGCGGGGCGTCGAGATCCCGCACGTGACGCCGGATTTCGAGACCAACGTGCCCGGCATTTTCATTGCGGGCGAGCTGGGCGGCATGGGCCTCATCGCCAACGCGGTGGAGCAGGGCCGGCAGGCGATGGCTACCATCGCGCGCCTCGACGGCGTCGGCCGCCGCGACCGGCGCCATCCGTTCGACGTGGTCATCGTCGGCGCGGGGCCAGCGGGCATCTCGGCGAGCCTCGCGGCGCGGCAGCTCAAGCTCGAGGCCGTCACGCTCGAGCAGGAAAGCTTCGGCGGCACCGTCGCGCACTATCCGCGCGGGAAGATCGTCATGACCCGGCCGGCCGAGCTGCCACTGCACGGCCGGATCGGCTGGCGCCGGGTGCGGAAGGAGCGGCTGCTCTCGCTGTGGGCGGACGTGATGCGGCGGCACCGCCTGAAGCCGCGCTACGGCGAGCGCGTGGACCGCATCCGGCCTCTCGAGGGGGGCGGCTTCCTGGTCGAGACTGCGCACTACGATTATCAAGCGCGCGCCGTCCTGCTCGCGACCGGTCGGCGCGGCAGCCCGCGCAAGCTCGGCGTGCCGGGCGAGGACCTGCCGAAGGTGGTCTATGCGCTGATGAGTCCGGAGCAGTACCGTGGCCGCCATGTGCTCGTGGTCGGCGGCGGCGACAGCGCGCTCGAGACGGCGACTGCCCTCGCGGTGGAAGGAGCGGTCGTCACGCTGTCCTATCGCGGCGAGGCGTTTACGCGGGCCAAGCCCGCCAATCGCAGGCGGCTCGAGGCCGCGCTCACGCGCCGGCATGTGCAACTCATGCTGGAAAGCAACGTGAAGGCCATTCACCCCAACCGTGTCGACATCGAATGGGGCGGTCGGCTGCTGCCGCTGCCCAACGATGCCGTGATCGTGTGTGCCGGCGGCGTTCTGCCCGGCACCTTCCTCCGCTCCATCGGCGTCGAGATCGAGACACGGCACGGCACGGCCTGATCCCGGGCCTTGGCACGCGCTCTGGGCGGGCGCTCTTGCACCCTGCGGCCATCCGACCGAAGCTCGCCGGCGAGCCATACGGCAGCGGGAGGAAGGCATGACGGCGCCGACGGGCACGGCCGAGCGGATCATTGCGCTGCTGGATCATCTGGGGATCGCGCGCGCGCACTTCGCGACGCAGATGCCTCATGATCTGGCGAGCCTGGCGCGCATTGCCCCGTCGCGCATGGCGGGTGTGGTGCTCTGCGTGCCGACCCGCCTCGATCCAACGCCCTTCGCAGGGCTCGCGAGCCGCCTGCTCCTGATCGCGGGGGACAAGGGCCTCACGGTCGGGGTCGTCGGACGGGCAGTGGAGCGGCTGCCGGGAGCGCACAGGCATGTGCTTGCGGACTACGAGGCGATGGGCTGGTCAGACGTCGTGGCCGACCGCACGGCCGAGGTCGTCGATGCGATGGTGCGCTGCCTCGATGGTGTCGCCTCCGACGCAGCACCAGCAGCGCCGTCGCGGCGCCTTGCCGCTTCGGGCGAGCATGCCGGTCTCACCTTCCGCATCGAGGGGGACGGTCCGCCGCTGGTGCTGCTTCCGTTCTTCCTCGCGCCATCGCAATGGGATCCTGCAGTGGCAGCGCTGGCGGAGCGCTTCACGGTGATCCGTCTCGGTGGCCCGCACATCGGCGGCATGGCGGCGCTCGAGGACCGGGCGAGCGCCCCTACCTACCGCGCCATGCTCCACACGCTTGCCGATCTCCTCGAGGTCGGCCCCGGCGCGCGCGTTCTCGACGTGGGCTGCGGCTCCGGCGCCCTCGACCGCATTCTCGCCCGCCGGTTGCCGGACGGCGCGCGCATCGACGCCATGGATCTCAACCCGTTCTTCGTCTCCGAGGCGCGCGCGCTGGCCGAGCGCGAAGGTGTGGCCGATCGAATCGTCTTCTCGCGTGGCAGCGCGCTCGACATTCCGTTTCCGGACGCCAGCTTCGAGGCGGCCTTCTCCGTCACCGTGCTGGAGGAATGCGACGCCGACCGCGCGTTGGCCGAGATGGTCCGCGTGGTGCGGCCCGGTGCCCGCATCGGCGTCGTCGTCCGAGCCATCGATGTCGGCCAATGGTGGAACATCGACGTGCCGCCGGCGCTCGCGGCCAAGGCCGGCGTGCCCCCGCAGTCGGTAGCGCCGGGCGGCGTCGCGGACCGGAGCCTCTACCGGCGAATGCGCCAGGCCGGACTCGTCGATCTCGTGCCGTTTCCGGCCATGATCACCATCGACCGCCCCGGCGGCCCCATCTGGCGCTACCGGGAGGACGCCGTGCTACCGCAGCTCACGCCCGACGAGACGATCTCGTGGACGAAGGCCAGCGAGCGCGCCGCTGCCGATGGCCTGTTGCTGCACGCGCACGTGCTGCATGCGGCCGTCGCCAGAAAGCCGGCCGGATGACATCGTCAATCCCGCGAAGGTGCCCGTGGGTGCCCGCCTACGCGGGCATGACGTCGTTTTCGTTTCGCTATCCCCGCGAAGGCCGGGACCCACGATGGGAAGGTTCGACAAGGGGAGAGGCAGCGATTGCCTCTCCGAAAGGTCTCCATCCGAGGCGTCCGTAGGTGCCCGCCTGCGCGGGCATGACGTTGAAGGGTGAGAAGCTGCCAACTACTTCCTCACGTACAATTCCTCGTTTCTCGTCATCCCCGCGAAGGCGGGGACCCACGACGGGGAGGTTCGACAATGGGAGAGGCGGCGAATGGCTCCCCGAAAGGTCTCCATCCGAGGCGCCCGTGGGTGCCCGCCTGCGCGGGCATGACGTTGTTTTCGTTTCGTCATCCCCGATACACAGCTTCTGCGAACTCGCATAAGCTCGGCTCTGCAAATCACGAAACGCCTCAATCACGCCACGGAGACGCCCATGCGAGCCGCCGTCCTCTACGAGGTCAACAAGCCCCTCGTGATCGAGAACATCGACGTCAAGAAGCCCGGACCGCACGAGGTGCTCATCCGCACCGCCTACGCTGGCCTGTGCCATTCGGACTTGCACTTCATCGAGGGGCTCTACCCGCACCCGCTGCCGGTCGTGCTCGGGCACGAATCGGCGGGTATCGTCGAGGCTGTCGGCTCCGAGGTGCGCTACGTCCAGAAGGGCGACCACGTCATCAGTTGCCTGTCGGTGTTCTGCGGCGAGTGCGAGAACTGCACGGGCGGCCGGCCGGTCATCTGCACCGACACCAGCGTCAAGATGCTTCCCGGCCAGGCGCAGCGTCTGTCGAAGGACGGCAACACGCTGCACACCTTCGCCAACCTGTCCGGCTATGCCGAGATGATGCTCGTCCACGAGCATGCGGTGGTGAAGATCGACAAGGATTTCCCGCTGGATTGCGCGGCACTGATCGGCTGCGGCGTCATCACCGGCTTCGGCGCGGCCGTGAACACGGCGAAGGTGGCGCCGGGCGAGACGGTCGCCATCTTCGGCTGCGGCGGCGTCGGCATGTCGGCGCTGAACGGTGCGGCGGTGGCGGGTGCAGGCCGCATTTTCGCCGTCGATACCAACCCGGCCAAGCTGCAACTCGCGGCCAAGATCGGCGCGACCGATCTCATCAATCCGGCGAACGGCGACCCGGTCGAGCAGATCCGCAGCCTTCTCGGCGGGAAACCGTCCGACGGCGTGCATCATGCCATCGAATGCCTTGGCCTCAAGATCACGGCGGAACAGTCGTTCAAGGTGCTGCGCCACGGCGGCACGGCGACCATCGTGGGCATGGTGCCGTTCGGGCAGAACATCGAGCTCCACGGTGCGGACTTCCTCCGCGAGAAGCGCATCCAGGGCTCCTCGATGGGATCCAACCGCTTCCGGACCGACATGCCGCGCCTCATCGACTTCTACCGGCGCGGCAAGCTGCACCTCGACGATTTCATCTCGGCGCACATCAAGCTCGACGAGATCAACCAGGGCTTTGCCAACATGAAGGCCGGCAAGGTCGTGCGCAGCGTCATCGATTTCAAGGCGACCTGAGGATCACAAGCCTCACGGCTTCGTCGGCGGCACCGTGACAGGAGCATTTCCTGGTGTCGCCGGCGCGGGTGCGGGCGGTGGCGGCGTTGTCGTCGTCGTCGTACCGGTCGTGCCCGATCCTGCTCCGGTGGCGCTGGTCGGCACGGTGTCGCGGCTCGCGTAGATCATGGCTCCAATGCCGAGCAGGACGACGAGAGCTATGATGATGTAGGTGGTCGTGCGGTCCATTGGTCACCTCGCGCGCAAAGAGACCCGCCGCCACTGGCGACGGGTCCGGCCGAAGCCTTTAGTTCTTGGTGCTGGAGCCCGAGCTCGATGGGCTGGTGGTGCCCGTCGTGCCGCTGCCCGCGCCGGTCGTCGCCGTGCTGTGCACCTTGCCCTGCTGACAAGCGGTCAGGAACTCGGTGCTCGACAGCTTGCCGTCCTTGTTGATGTCGGCGTCAGAGAAGCTCGTCACGTAGGCCTGCGCCTGCGTCTGGGTGAGGGAGCCGGCTTTCGACGCGTCGGCCTTGCCCCACGTGCTCTGGCATTCGGCCTGCGTCATCTGCTGGCCGCCCGTGGTCGACTTGCTGCCGGTCGTCTGGGCGGCGGCGGCCGTCACGCCGAGAAGCAGCATGGCGCTGGCAGTGAGGATGGCTTTCATCATGTCTAGGCTCTCCTTGGTGGATTTTGAACGCGTCCCGGCTGCGCTGACGATT
>JBFWQN010000133.1:0-10925 GCA_050249405.1 Hyphomicrobiaceae bacterium
AAGGGCGTGTGCGGCCCTCGATCACGGCCCGACGCGTCGGCGGATTGTAGCGCAGGCTCGTCAGCATATTGCCGTGCCGGTATCGCGCGCGCTGGCCGAAGCGAGCGACGGCAGCCGGGTGGATGCTTTCGTTGACCGTCTCGAGCCGCTCATCGAGCAGGCTTGTGCGCCATGCACCGAGGCTGGCCCGCCGCCAGCCGGGAATGCCGGCCGCGTTCTGATTGATCAGTCGCAGAAATGGCAAGAGCGGCGTCACCCGATAGATGCCGTCCGAGGTGGGCGAGACGAGCTCGCCCATCGGGTCGGGTCTCGTCGCGGCTCTCAGCTGCTCGATGTCGAAGGCGATGCCTGTCAGTGCCATCGAGCGCTCCGCCATCCACAACAGCGCGATGTCGGAGAGCGAGCTGTCACGGAATCCGCCGCCGACGCTGGCATGGCTGCCCGGGAACCAGACCTGCTCGATATGCTGGCCCGGCGGCGGTGGCATGCCCCGCGGCCGCGTCCAGAGGGTCGGGCTGAACGGCCCGCGCGGCTCGTCGATCGCCAGCGCGTGCAGTCCGAGCTGCACGTTCGCCGACAACTCGGTGTCGTGGAAGCCGAAGCTCGTCGCAAAGCTCCGTCTTCCAATCAGCGGAATCCCGAGATTGCCGACGGTGTCCCAGACACCGAGGCATCGGATGCGCACGTTGCCGTGTCCCAGCCGTCGAAGCCGTTCCAGCTTATCGGGATCGGGCGCCGACTTGTGCTCCCGGTAGTAGAGCCATGCCGCGTCCATCTCTCCGGCGGCGTCCCGGCCGAGCAGGCCCACCAGTGCCACCAGCCCCGCGAGACTTCTGGCCTCGAAGGCACCGCGCGAGAATCCGTAGAGGTAGATTTCGTCACCCGGCTCGTACCAGCGCGACAGGAACTGATAACCCTCGAGAATGCGCTGATCGAGCCCGTATCCGACCGCGCCTGAGATGAAGGCGCGATATTCGCCGTGCCCGGGATCGGTGCCGATGCCCTGCACATAGCGCGTCACCTGGGCCACACCGTCCGGCGCCGTGCCGAGGACCACTCGCTGCAGCTTCACGACGTTGGTGACGTCGGCTCGGCCGTCGGGCACATTCCATGTCCCGTCGAAGAAGCAGAGCAGCCGCTTCATGGTCCCTCCCCGCGCCGCCGACATGGCGGCGCCACCCCGCTGCATAGTGGCGGGCGTGAATGACGGCGGCAAGGCGCACCCCGGCGGACGCGACCTTTCCGCCACAACACTGCAAAGGCCCGCCCATGAAGATTGCGCTCGTCTCCGACATTCACGCCGACCGCAAGGCGCTCAAGCGGGTGTTCGACGACCTGCCGTCGGTCGATCGCGTGCTTTGCGCGGGTGACGCCGTGAGCGAGTTCCGCTTCTGCCCGGAAACGGTCGATCTCCTGCGCGAGCACCGTGTCGCCTGCATTCAGGGCAATCACGAGCACGTGCTGTTCAACGCCAACCCGGGCTACCTCGCCAAGTGTCGCGCCGAGTATGCGCCGGAGCTTCTGGACATGCTGGCCCTGGCGCCGACCTCGCTCGACCTCGAGGCGGCGGGCGCCAGGCTCCACATGATCCACGCGACGCCGTGGTCGCCCTTCTCGGGCTACATCAATCCGGGCAGCCCCCAGCTCGCGCGCATGGCATCGCTCCCCTACGACTTCGTGGTGCTCGGCCACACGCACGTGCCGATGGTCGAGCGGGTCGGCAATCTGACGGTCATCAATCCCGGATCCTGCTCGCAGCCCCGCGATCAGACGCGTGAGGGCGCCTACGCGATTGTCGATCTGGCCACGCGCGAGGTCGAAATCCGGCGGCTGAGGCTGGATTGAGGGCGCCGCAGCGCCGGCTCTGCTGCCCTCACGCTGACCTCAGCCGGTGCTTCGCGCCACGAACATCCCCGACCGTTCTATCCCGCTCAGCACTGCGTTTGCCTCGGCAAAAGCCGGATCCTCCGGCCCGACCATTCCGACCAGGCGCTCGAGGTCGGTGAGGCGCTGCTTCTCGTCGAGCCGGTCGAGGAAGATCGCAGACGCAGCCGGCTCGAAGAAGCGGTCGCGGTCGCTCTGTGTCAGCACGATGCCCCGTAGCCGGCTCTCGCCGTTTCGGAACCGGTTGAGTGTCACGAGCCTGAGCGCCCCCTGGTAGGTGGTCAGGAGCTGGAGCAGTCCCGTGTGCGGGCTGATGTAGATGCCGCCGCCGTGGCTCTCGGCCGTGCCTGCCCGTCCCTGGCTGCGGGTTCGCGGCAGCTCGAGGAAGCGCAGGCGCAACATCGCCTCGTCCCAGTCGATCTCGTAGACGGAGCGGTAGAGCGCACTGCGCTCGGAGAACACCCGACGGAAGGCGACATAGGTCCCTAAGTAGCCCTCGTAGGCCGCCAGCATGTAGCCCCCGTAGGCTTCGGCGGCATGTCCGCCGGAGCTTTCGGACGAAGCCGCCGCCTCGGTCATTGCGAGGCCCAGCTCTTCCAGCTCGATCTCCAGCACGCGCGCGACCTTGGCCACCGTCACGTCGCGCACGGACTGCCCGGCCAGCAGATTGCCGAGCGTTCGCTCCTTGACCTCGGCCATCTCGGCGAGCCTTTCGCGGGTCAGGCCGCGCTTCGCCATCTCCAGCCGGACGCGCCGGGCAAGCGCCTCGCGCCTATTCGGCCCGATCAGGGAGCTCATAGGATTCGTCTGCCGAAAGTTGCCGCCACTTGCCGGAAGCTACGGCGATGCTCCGGCAGCGGCAAGCCCTTCCAATTGCTCTGGATCAGCGAGCCCATGTCACTGTAGCCTCGCCAACGATTCGGCGCCTCGAGCTGCGGGTAATCCGGCGCAAGCATGGAGCGGACGTGGGCGAGGGAGCAGCAGCGAGATTGGCACGCGTCCTTCGCGACGCGCCTGCGGCTACCTCGAACGTGCGTGGCATCCTTTTCATGACTGCCGCATGCGCCTCGTTCGCTTGCGGGGACACCATCATGAAGCTGTCGGCGGGACGCGTGCCGACCAGCGAGCTGCTGTTCATGCGCGGCCTCTGCGTGACGCTCGGTGCGCTTGCCATCGCCGCGTCGATCGGCGCGCTGGCGGTGCTCCACCGCGCACTCACCCGCGCGATGGCGTTACGCGCGATCGGCGACTCCACCGGGGCCTGGAGCTTCCAGATGGCGTTGGCGCGCATGCCCTATGCCGAGCTCACGGCCGTCGGCCAGCTCATTCCGCTGTCCATCACGGCCGCTTCCGCGCTCTTTCTCGGCGAGAAGGTCGGCTGGCGGCGATGGACGGCGACGCTGGTCGGACTCGTCGGTGTCGTCCTGATCATCCGGCCCGGCACGAGCGCCTTCAACTGGTGGGCGTTGGCCGGCCTCGTCTCGGTGCTCGCCTCGACGATGCGCGACCTCGCCACACGTTTCGTCGACCGCGGCGTCCCGCCGCCGATCATCATGATGCTCTCCGCTGCCACCACGACGGCGACGAGCCTCGTCGCGGCACCATTCGCCGGCTGGTCGGCGCCATCGTTGTCACTCGTGGCGGCCATGGTGGCTTCCGCGATCTTCTCGTTGATCGGCCAGATGTGCGTCATCATATCGGTCCGCTCGGCCGACATCTCCGCGGTGGCGCCCTTCCGCTACACGATCATCCTGTTCGCCATCGCATCGGGAGTGCTGGTTTTCGGCCACTTCCCGGACGGCACCACGCTCTGCGGCACGGCCATCGTCGTCGCAGCCGGCCTCTATACCTTCTATCGCGAGCAGAGCCTGCGGCGGCTGGCCGATCGTCCGCGCGATCCGGCGCGGTGACGGCAGCGAGCAGTCGTCCGCAAGCAAGAGCCCGCTTTCCGGCCTGGCAACTCAGGAGCGACATGGACAGAAGACTGTTCGGCATCCTCGCCGTGATCGGAGCCGGCGCCGCCATGATGACGGCGGATGCGCTCGCCAAGGTCGCAGTGGCCGAGACCGCGCTGGGGCAGGTGATCGCGGGGCGGGGGCTTGTCGCCTGCGTCGTTCTCGGTGCAGCTGGCCTCGCGCTCGGCCAGATGCGCTGGCACCCCGGCGTGCTTTCGGTTCCCGTGCTCGTGCGCATCCTGGCCGAGGTCGGTGCTGGCTTCTCCATCGTCGGCGCCTTCGGACATATGCCGATCGCCAATGCCACCGCCATCCTGCAGCTCATCCCGCTGGTGACGACGCTGGCCGCCGCCCTCCTCTTCGCCGAGAAGGTCGGTTGGCGCCGTTGGCTCGCCGGTCTGGCCGGCCTCGCGGGCGTGCTCATGATCCTGCAGCCCGGTGCGGCCGGCTTCACCTGGTGGTCGCTGCTCGCGGTCTCGGCAATGCTGTGCATGTCGACGCGCGACCTTGCCACCAGCCGCATCGCCCCCGGCGTGCCGACCTTGCTCGTCGGTGCCCTGTCGGCGGTTGCCGTCTCGCTCGCCGGCGCAGTGCTGGCTGCGGCCACCGGTTGGGTCGCCCCCACCCCCCGCGCCCTGGCCTTCACGGTCGCCTCGGGTCTGTCGCTGTCGTGCGGCTTCATCTGCCTCGTCGTCGGCATGCGCAACGCCGAGATGTCCGTGGTGGCACCCTTCCGCTATTTCACGCTGCTCTGGGCCATCCTGCTCGGCTACGTCGCCTGGGGCGAGGTGCCCGATGCACTGGCTTGGGCCGGCATAGCGGTCGTCATCGCGGCCGGGCTCTATGCCTTCGGCCGCGAGCGGGCTCTGGCGCGGCAGCGTGCACGGGAGCTGGCGGGAGCATGAGTCTCGTTTCCGCGAGTGATCAGAGCCGAGCGAATCTCTTTGCTATCGGCGCGATCATCGTCTCGCAGGCGGTGTTCACCGCCAACGACGCACTTATGAAGCTTGCCGCCCGCTCGTTGCCGGGCGGCGAGGCGATCTTCGTTCGCGGTCTCTTCACCGTCGCCTTCGCCTCGATCTTGACCTTGACTTTGGGCGCCTGGCGCGTTTGGCCGGGCAGTGGTGAATGGCGGCTCATCGCGCTGCGCAACGTCGGCGAGGTCGCGGCCACGCTGCTCTATCTTACGGCCCTGTTTCACATGCCCATCGCCGAGGCCACCGCCATCCTTCAGTTCGTGCCGCTGGCGATGACCGCGGGCGCGGCCCTTTTTCTTGCAGAGCCGGTCGGCTGGCGGCGTTGGCTGGCAACGGCCGTGGGCCTTGTCGGCGTGCTCGTGGTGATCCGGCCGGGCACCGCGGCGTTCAACGGCTGGTCGCTGGTGGCGCTGGCCTCGGTCATGGCCATCGTTCTCCGCGACCTTGCCACGCGCCGCATCGGCCGCAGCATTCCGACCATATGGCTCACCTTGATCTCGAGCCTCACCGTGACGTCGGCCGCAGCGACGTTCTCCTTGACGGAGGTGTGGCGCATGCCGTCAACGGGCGAGCTTCTGGCGATCGGGGCAGCGGCGGTCTTCCTCTTGGCCGGATACTATTCCATCATCGAGGCCATGAGGCTCGGCGAGGTCGCGGTGGTGGCGCCGTTTCGCTACTCGATCATCGTATGGGCGATCCTCGCGGGGCTCCTGTTGTTCGGCGAGCGTCCTGATCCAATTGCGCTTGCGGGTACCGGGATCGTCATGGCGGCTGGTCTCTACACATTCTTCCGCGAGCGCCGGCTTGTGGCACGGCGGAGGCAGCAGTGACCGACAACCTCAAGGGCATCGTCGCCATCCTTGCCTCCGCGGCCGGCTTCGTGACCAACGACGCCATCGTCAAGTTGTTGACCGAGGAGCTCCCGAACGGGCAGATCATTTTCATTCGAGGCATCGTCGCCACGGCCATCATGGCGGTCGTGACGACGCTCATGCGTGGATGGCGTTCGCCAGCTGTCTTTGCCGAGCCCGCCATGCTCGTCCGGCTCGTGGCAGCCGCCGCATCCACTCTGCTCGTGGTGGCGGCACTCCGCCATCTGCCGTTGTCCACGACCAATGCGGTGCTTCAGGTGGCGCCGCTGGTCGTCACGGCCGGTGCGGCGCTTCTGCTCGGCGCACACGTGGGTTGGCGACGATGGACGGCCTCGCTCGTCGGACTTCTCGGCGTCTTGCTGGTCATCAAGCCCGGCACGGACAGCTTCACGCCGGCAGCGTGGCTGGCGCTCGCCTGCCTGATGGCGTCGGCGACGCGAGATCTGACCACTCGGTTCGTCGATCGGTCCGTGCCGTCCATCCTGGTGACCTTCGCCGCATCGGCGGTCGTGTGCCTGGCTGGCCTGGCACTTTATCCGTTCGAGGTGTGGATCGTGCCGTCCGTCCGGGCCAGCGTGCTCCTCCTCGCCACGTCCTGCTGTCTGTTCGTGGCGTATCACTTTGGCGTCGTCGCCATGCGCACGGGCGAGATCCCGGTCGTGGCGCCGTTTCGATATGCTTCGATCCTCGGGGCACTCGCTCTGGGCTATGCCTTTTGGGGGCACGTTCCCGATATCGTGTCGCTCGTCGGCATCGCGCTCATCGTCGGCGCCGGGCTCTACATCCTCTACCGCGAGCGTGGCAGTGTCCGGCGGTCCCCGGAAGCTGCGCAGGCTGCTGCAAAAAGGGCCGTGGCATGAGAAATCCAATGAAGGAAAGGATCGCCGGGGGTGGGGTGGCCCTGGGCGTCTCGCTCATGTTCCCCTCGCCGCAGCTCGTCGAGATGCTGGCCTACGCCGGCTTCGATTGGGTGCTCCTCGACTGCGAGCACGGCTCGCTTTCGCTGGCCGACGTCGAGGTGATGGCGATGGCGGCCGACGCAGCCGGCATCGTGGCCATCGCGCGCCCGCGGAGCAACGACGCAGCCGATATCCAGTCCGTCATGGACCGCGGGGTCAAAGGCGTCCAGGTGCCGCACATCAATTCGCGTGCCGCGGCCGAGAGGGCCGTGGCGGCCGTGAAATTCGGCCCCGGCGCTGGGCGAGGTCTGGCCGCGGGCACGCGGCCGGACCGTTGGGGGCTCGGAGCCCGCATGCCCGATTTCGTCGCGGCGCAGAACGCGGGCTCGCTCGTGGCCGTGCAGATCGAGCACGAGGAGGCGGTGCGCAATATCGACGAAATCCTTCAGGTCGAGGGCATCGACGTCTTCTTCATCGGGCCATCGGATCTGTCGCAATCGATGGGACATCCGGGCAACCCGAAAGCCCCGCCCGTGGCAAAGGCGATCGACGCGACTCTCGCGAAAATCGTGGCGGCCGGCAAGGCGCCTGGCATGCCGGCGACAGCCGAGGCGTTGGTCGACGTGACCGCCCGCGGTTGCCGATACGTCTACAACCACTTGCCGAGGATTCTCGGCGCTGGCGCGACACAGTTCCTGAAGGCTGCAGGTCGGCAGGCCTGACGACAGTGCGCCGGGCTGTTTTTCGGGCAGGCTGCTCGGTGAATCCGGCGGTCGCGAGGTTGGCAAGCGGTCTGGCGATCTGCTGAATGGTAGCTGAGCGAACGGCGCGAGCCCGCAGCACATCCTCTCGAAACGGAGCACCGCATGTCTGCAAAGCCGAAAGTCGCCGTCATCGGAACCGGCGGAACCATCACCTCCATCTCCGGCATCGGTCCGCTCGATCTGTTCGAGTACACGTCGTCTGGACGGATGCTCCAGGCGGACGAGATGGTCGACCGCTACAAGGAGGTGCACGAGGTCGCCGACGTCGTGCCCATCCGCTTCAAGGCCATCCCATCGACGGCGGTGGCGTTTCCGGAATGGAAAGCCGTCGTCGCTGCTGCCGACAAGGCCGTGGCCGATCATCCCGATCTCGCAGGCATCGTCGTGCTGCACGGCACCGCTACGCTCGAGGAGACGGCCTACGCGCTCAATCTGACGGCCAAAGTGAGCGTGCCGATCGTGCTGGTCGGCGCACAGCGGCCGGCAAGCGCGCTGTCGGGCGACGCGGGGCTCAATCTCGTCAACGCTGTACGCGTCGCCGGTCATCCCTCCTCGCGTGGCTTGGGCGTGCTCGTTTGCATGAATGACGAGATTCAGGCCGCCCGTGAGGTGACGAAGACCTCGACGGCGCGGCTGCAGACGTTTCGCTCGCCGGACTTCGGCATCCTGGGCCACGCCGACGGCGATGCAATTGCCTATTATCGTCACCCCCTGCGACGGCACGCGCCCGATACCGAGTTCGATATCCGTGCGTTGGGCGAGCTGCCGCGTGTCGATATCGCCCTGAGCTACGCCGGCAACGACGGCGCCGCGACGCGCGCGTTCGTGAATGCCGGCGCCAAGGGAATTGTTCTCGCAGCCTTCGCACCGGGCCTCGTATCGCCGCCCGAGATGGAGGCCGCCAAGGAAGCCGTGGCCGCGGGCGTGGTCGTCGTCGCCTCGACCAGGGCCGGCTCCGGTCGGGCCTTCTGGCCCCAGAGAAGTCGTGAGGCCGGCTTCATTCCCGCCGACAATCTCACGCCGCAGAAGGCGCGCATCCTTCTGGCTCTGGCATTGACCCGAACGACCGACAAGGCTGAGATTCAGAGAATGTTCGCAACGTACTGAGAGGCATGGCCAGCCGGCCGCCGCACGCTCTCGTTCGGGGCCTCCGTAAGGCGGCCATGCGCAACTCTCGCGGCGGACGTCGGTGCGGCGGTCAGGTCCGCGTGCAGGTCCGTCGTCCGGGAGATCGACTGCCGGCAGCTCGAGGCGAGACCACTGCCGTGGCGTTCCTCAGCTGCATTTTGCATATCCGCAATCGCGGCAGACCCAACAGCCCGACTCCTTCACGAGCGCGCCGCTCCCGCACCTGGGACACTGTTTGACCCCTGTACGCGCGGATGACTCGCGGCGCGAGTGCAGGCCATCACCGGCCGCAAGGCGTGCGTCGGTACGATCGACAGCCATCTCTCCTGGCTCCTGCATCGGCTGTTGCAGGAAGCCGATGCGCAGGAGATGATTTTCGATGACCCCGCCGATCGCGGCGAGCAGGCTCGGCACGTATCGCCCATCGACCCACTGCCCGCCTTGCGGGTCGAACACGGCTTTGAGCTCCTCGACGACGAACGACACATCGCCGCCGCGCCGGAACACGGCGCTGATCATGCGAGTCAAAGCGACTGTCCACGCGTAATGCTCGAGGTTCTTCGTGTTGATGAAGACCTCGAACGGACGCCGGCGGCCATCCCGCTCGATGTCGTTGATGGTCACATAGATCGCGTGGTCGCTCCCCGGCCACTTGAGCTTGTAGGTGAAGCCGGCAAGCACAGGCTCGCGCGCAAGCGGCGGCGCCATGTAGACGACATCTCCGGCTTCCCAGGCGCGCTGATGCGGCACCGCCGTCAAGGCCGCGCTGGCCGGCATGGCGCTGGGCCGGACCACTGATGGGCCTGTCCCGGCTGGCGCCCCATCCATCCCCACTGCTGTCGCACCTGATCTGCCGTCGCTGCCGGGCTCGGGCTCGACGGTCTTGGCCGCACCCGCGGTCGCTGCCGACAGGATGGAGCCGGTGATCGGGTTCGGCCTGTAGGTCGTGCAGCCCTTGAGGCCGAGCTCGTAGGCTCGCGCATACACGGTCCGGAACGACTCGAAGTCGATGCTCTCGGGACAATTGATGGTCTTCGAGATCGAGCTGTCGACATGCGCCTGCACCGCCGCCTGCATGACGAGATGCTCCTCTGGCGAGAGCTCGCTCGTCGTGACGAATGCATCGGGCAGGCGCGCGTCGGCGCCCGCCTTGGCCCGGAAAGCCCGATACGCATAGTCCTCGACCACCTCTTCCCGCATCCGATCTCCGGCGTCCCGAAGGCGACGGCGATAGGACAAGTCGAAGATCGGCTCGATCCCGCTGGACACGTTGCCGGCGAGCAAAGAGATGGTCCCGGTCGGCGCGATCGAGGTCAGGCAGCCGTTCCGGATGCCGGAGCGCGCGATCGCATCCCGCACGTCCTGATCCAGGCGGATCACGTTGGGGCTCGCCAGGAACGGCGCCGCCCGAAACAGCGGAAACGGCCCTCTTTCAACCGCCAGCGCCGCACTCGCGAGGTAGGCGTGCCGCTCGATCACGGCCATCCATCGGCCGGCCAGCCGCGCAGCATCCGGGCTTCCATAGCGCACGCCGCACATGACGAGCGCATCGGCCAATCCCGTGACACCGAGACCGAGCCGCCGCTTGGCTTCCGCTTCCCGGCGCTGGGCTGGCAACGGGTAGGACGAGACGTCGATAACATTGTCGAGGAAGCGGATTGCCAGCCCCGCGAGCGCCCCCAGGCGGCTCTCGTCCAGCCTTGCCTGAGGCTCGAACGGCGACTCCACCAGCCGCACCAGATTGATCGAGCCGAGCAGGCAGGCGCCGTAGGGCGGCAGTGGCTGCTCGCTGCACGGGTTGGTCGACCGGATCGTCTCGCAATAGGCGAGATTGTTCATCGCATTGACCCGGTCGATGAAAATGACGCCGGGCTCCGCGTAGTCATAGGTGGCACGCATGATGCGTTGCCAGAGGGCTTGCGCGCGGACGACCTTGTGCACTGTGCCGCCGAACGTCAGCGGCCACTCGGCATCGTCCCGGACCGCCGCCATGAAGGCATCGGTGATCAGCACCGACAGATTGAAGTTTCTCAGCCGGCCCGGCTCCGATTTCGCATCGATGAACGCCTCGATGTCGGGATGGTCGCACCGCAGCGTGCCCATCATTGCGCCACGCCGCTCGCCGGCCGACATGATCGTGCGGCACATGGCGTCCCACACGTCCATGAAGCTGACCGGCCCGGACGCGCCGGCGCCGACGCTGCGCACCAGGGCACCAGCCGGCCGCAATGTCGAGAAGTCGTGCCCGATGCCGCCGCCGCGCTGCATCGTGAGCGCGGCCTCCTTGACGTTGTCGAAGATGGAGCCGAGGTCGTCACCGATCTCGCCCATCTCGAAGCAATTGAAGAGCGTGACGTCTCGCCCGCTCCCGGCCCCCGCGATGATGCGGCCGGCGGGCAGCAGGGCCAGGTCGCGCATGGCGTCGAGTAGGCGCCGCTCCCATACC